>NZ_JAWOWA010000006.1:232814-241591 GCF_033340195.1 Vibrio sp. 1457 | reverse complement strand
CTGAAACTCAGTATATTGTATAAAAGTCGCTCAACTTTAGGAGGTTTGGTTTCTCGTCTGAATTACGCAACAAAGCCCCTCCTGGACCAAATATACCTTTTACATGAGGCCAAGAAGCGAGTTCTTCTGTGTCTAAGTCATAACCTAGATTAAGCATTATGGTTCCTAGCACTTTATTACTATCTTTTAAATAAACTAAAGTTTCGGAAGGAATCTCAACTGAAAAATCAACAAGCAAAAAGTAGCGTTCCGGAATGAGTTCATGATAACTAGGGTTTTTAGTATCAATGATCGTTATTTTAGTTTCTGTATTTTTAGAAAGCATTTCCTTAAAGTTTTCACTCTGTAAACTTTGTTGAGTGAGCATTAGGATTTCAGGCTTTTCCATATACTGTTCCATAATGTTTCTCATACTTTCAGTGACTTAACATTCTTAAATTAGTAGTTAATCGTCAGCACTTAGTTTGATATGTAAGTGCTAGTTCACAGAGTAAAGTTATTTGCTACTTTTTTAAATTCTAAAGTTATTAAAAAGAGAACCAAAAAAAGTGTTTCTCATAAAAGAAACACTTTTAACACATTCAGGTCACAGAAATTATTAAGAGTTTACTAAATTAGGCAACCTAATATTGCAATAGCATTACACCGGTAACGAGTTGTCTGAAATATTTTCCTTTGCCCAAATAAGTGCTTGAACTCTATTTTTCACATCAATCTTCTTGAAAATATTATGTAAATGCGTTTTTACCGTATTCTCGCTTACAAATAATTGTTCAGCGATTTGTTGATTGGACGCCCCCATGGAAAGAAAGGTAATTATTTGTTGCTCTCGTTTGGTCAGAATAGCGGAAACATTCTTATTTATAGGTTTGCAATGTCGACGAAGGTAAGTAATGTACTGCTGAGAAAACTTACGACTGAACCACATATCTCCTTGAAGCACCTTACCAATACCAACTTGCAACGTTTTTATATCATCAGAGGTATAGAAAATACCGGCCAAAGTACGCCAAGCAAAGAGATCTTCTGTCGATATGGATTGCTCACAATTAATTAAGATTTCAAGCGTGTCTTTCTGCTTGGCCGCTTTAAACTCCGCATAACGGCGAAAAATTTCATCCGTGATCACGCTGCAATCAACAATAATGGCTGATGAAAGAGATTCATGTAACACTCCGTGAATCAGATTATCTGGCGTGATTAGAGCAACACTAATACCGAGTTTGGTCTCCAATACATCTTTCAACAGAGATGACTGTAGACTTCCCTCCGTGATTAAAATAACGTTTCTTTTTTTTTGCTGCTCCATCCTGATCGCATTCCCTTGGTCGTTTTTATTGAAATACGCAATAGATTTAGATAGAGCGGTAGTATTGTCAAGTATGAAAATCACTAGTACTAATTAATAACTCATTGAAATGTCAATAATTTTTAAGTGGCAAGTATGTGAGAGGTATTAGCATTTTTCAGACATTAAAAAAGGGAGTATAAACTCCCTTTTTGTGTTTGAGCAGGTGATTTAATCACGCACGTTAGAGGTAAAACACCACCTAACTTAGTGGATTGGAACTGCGTTTTTTTGGTTAAACTTACCAAAGTGTTGTTCTAACACTTCTGGCGTCAGCTTACCTTCCGCTTCCAGCTTTTTCAGCTCAGCGACGATCGCTTTTTGCTCTTCTAGCGACGGCAGTTTTACTTCTGGCTCCTGAGCGGTTTCTTGAGAAATTTGCTCTAGTTCTTTTTCGAAGTCATTCATAGTACTTACCTAAAATTAATGATTGAACTTTTAAACTTCGCCTATTCTATCCAACTCTATAACTTGAAGCTACCAACCATCTTGTCTAAACGAGAAGAGAGCGCTTGAAGATCGCGACTTGCATCCGCCAACTCTTCTGCTGTCGCGGTTGTCATTTCATTTATCGCGTTGATTTCTTCGATATTTTGATTAATGGTATGCACCACCGTGGATTGCTCTTCCGTCGCCGTTGCAACTTGTGTATTACGATCAGAGATGTCGGTGATTCGTTCAGAAATACTGATTAATACCTCGACTGCTTCATCGGTAGAAGTAACCCCTTCAATGGTGACCGCTTTGCCCGCTTCCATAGCACTTACCGCGTCTTGTGCGTCACTTTGAAGCTGATTGATCATGCGCTGAATCTCTTCTGTAGAATCAGCCGTGCGTGAAGCTAGGTTTCTTACCTCATCAGCAACAACCGCAAAACCACGTCCCTGCTCACCAGCACGAGCAGCCTCAATTGCAGCGTTTAGCGCAAGTAAATTCGTTTGCTCAGAGATGTCACGAATTACACCCAGAATCGAGCCAATATCTTTGGTTGTCGATGCCAACTGCGTAACAACAATATTGGTTGTTTCAACATCATCGGCTAGGCGGCTGATCACCTCTTTTGCTTTCATCACAACTTCTCGACCAGTTTGAGTGTTATCTGAAGCCTGATTTGCCGTATCAGCAGCGGTAGCAGCGTTCGATGCAATTTCACTGATGGTCGCACCCATTTGGTTGATAGCTGCAACTACTTGAATGGTTTGATCACGCTGCTCTTGGCTGTTGTCGTGTGTGGATGTTGCTTTCGTTGACACACTTTCTGCCGCTTGACTTAATGAGCCACTGGTTAAAGCAACCTCTTTCATCGTGGCATGAATCTTCTCAATAAATCCATTAAAGCCTTTTGAAAGCTGAGCAATTTCATCATTACCCTTAATTTCAATACGCTGCGCCAAATCGCCTTCACCTTGCCCAAGGTCGGTAAAACGATCGGCAATCAGTCGGATTGGTTTCGTAATGCTGTTTGCCAACCATACGCCCATGAGAATGAATACAACGGCAACAATGATGGTCGTAAACAGCATTTTTTTAGCTGTCGCATTCAGGTCTGCGAATACTTCATCAACGGGAACCACGCCAATAACAAACCAGTTCATTGAAGGAACATACAAACTAGAAACAAAAGTATCCTGCCCTTCAAACTCCACATTAATTAGGTTGAAGCTATTTTTGTTCAACAGCGCACTTGCGTCACTACCAAATAGTTTAGTGATAGAAGTTTGGTTCTTACCTTGTTGGCGGTGTATTTGAATCTGGCCTTGTTCATTAGTGAGGAACACGTAACCCGTATCTTCAATTTTAAACCCATTGAGCAAAGCAACCATGTCTCCCATAGATTTAGAGAGACCTGACATTGATGTACCATTAAGATCTTGGAAATTGGCAAACATTTTCACTTCGCCATTTGCCTCTTGGAACACACTCACGGACGTTTCTTGACCAGACGACGTAAATCCAAAGAACCAAGCATCTTGCGTTCGGTTAAGTTGACGTA
The DNA here is from genome assembly GCF_033340195.1 of Vibrio sp. 1457. Classification (NCBI taxonomy): domain Bacteria; kingdom Pseudomonadati; phylum Pseudomonadota; class Gammaproteobacteria; order Vibrionales; family Vibrionaceae; genus Vibrio; species Vibrio sp. 1457. The sequence continues at coordinate 238,250 of NZ_JAWOWA010000006.1, read as the reverse complement.
AGAATCCGTTTTGATTCCAGTAATATGCCGTTTGACGATTCGCTACCGACGCATCATTAAGACCATACTGTGATTTAACGTTATTGAGCTGCTGAACCAACTGAACTTCTACTGACGGATCACGGTCTGTATTAGATAGGGCTTCAACAATAAATTCGTTTGTAGCCAGCTGTTTTGCCGCTTGTTGCATTTCGACAACTTCGCGGTCAATTTCGGTATTGATTTGCTGCAACATCGCAGGTAGCTCGATGTCAATAAGACGATGGCTCAATACATCTCTCGCATGACGCTGAGCCATAACACCAACAATGATTGTTGATGCTAGAACAGCAAACGTAATGCCAAGTACAACCTTCTGTTTGATGCTCAAGGAATGAAGTTTCAACATATTCGGACCTTTTAAAAGAATCACTTGTTATTGGCCCCACAAGGGGAATCAGGTGCATATCTCATGACACGCACACCACGGAATCTTTATCGGCTCATATGTACAAAACTAGAGGCATTTCTCATTATATTATGAAAAATAAATGTAACACACTGTCAAATAAGCACTTTCAGAGATAGCACGTACTTGCAATTCTCTGTAGCGTCCCAATATTGAAAAGATAAATTGCAATAGAGCGTTGGAACTTTTTTCACATGGAAAATGACCAATACTCAACACGAAAATCACATGGATACCGAGAGTCCAAAGCATGCATAAATCTAACTTCGAAACTCTTCAGCAATACTTAGAGTCGCAGATCATCGGACAGCAAGATCTGGTAAAGCAACTGCTTGTTGCGCTTCTTGCGGATGGGCATATTTTAGTTGAAGGCCCTCCTGGGTTAGCAAAAACTCGTGCAGTAAAATCACTCTCAGACTGTGTTGAAGGTGACTTCCACCGAATTCAGTTCACCCCTGACTTGCTGCCAGCCGATTTAACCGGCACCGATATCTTCCGTCCCGAAACCGGAGAGTTCACTTTCCAGTCAGGTCCTATCTTCAACTCGCTTATTCTTGCGGATGAGATAAACCGTGCACCAGCCAAAGTACAAGCGGCAATGCTTGAAGCAATGGCAGAGAAACAAGTCACAGCAGGTCGTCATACCTACCCGCTGCCAGAGTTGTTTTTGGTTATGGCAACTCAAAACCCGATAGAGCAAGAAGGGACCTACCCCCTTCCTGAAGCGCAGCTAGACCGCTTTTTATTGCATTTAGAAGTGGAATACCCAGATGCAGAGCATGAGCTATCTATCTTGCGTATTAACCGCGGAGAAGCAAAGGGCGAAGTAAAGGTTGAACGCCCAATGTTAAGCCAACAAGATATATTCACTGCACGTAAAGAGGTGTTGGATATTCATATGGCAGAAACGATAGAGCAGTACATCGTCCGTTTAGTTATGGCGACACGTCAAGCCAACGAATATGACACTGAGTTGGACAAGTGGTTGTCAATGGGTGTGAGTCCGCGTGCCACCATCGCTCTTGATCGCTGTGCACGTGCGCACGCTTGGCTTGCTGGTCGTGATTTTGTCTCTCCGGAAGATGTTCAAACCATGGCTTATCCGGTACTGCGCCACCGTTTATTGTTGAGTTACCACGCTCAAGCGGAAGGCATTACGGCAAACCAGGTCATCGATAAACTGCTAAACCTTGTTGGCAGTGCATAAACAGGTGAGTGATATGTCCGCTACACATTCATTACCACCTCATGCGAATGGGGTGACATTAACCCTTGAAGAGCTGCTCCAATATCGCACTCAATCTGTACTTTGGTTACCACCAGCACAGAGTCTCTGGTCGCAGATGAGTGGTAACCATACCAGTCGCCAAAAAGGGCGAGGTATGGATTTTATGGAGGTGCGCCAATATCAACCTGGCGACGATATTCGCAGCATTGATTGGCGAGTCACCGCTAGGACCGGTAAAGCACATACAAAATTGTTTGCAGAAGATAAAGAGCAAGCGGTCATTCTTTATCTTGATCTAAGTTCTAGTCTACATTTTGGATCTAAGTATGTACTCAAATCCGTTCAATTGGCCCACTTTGCCAGTGTTCTAATTTGGCTAACTCTAGCTAAAAAAGATCGCATCGGCGCAGTGATTGATGACGGACATCAATGTCTTGAATTTCGCCCCTCTTCTTTACAAAGACAAGGGCTGCGGATTCTTAACGCCATAGTCGACATACATAATGCGCAAGTAACTCGTACTGCAAGCAACGACACTCGTACACTGCCTTATACACAAGTATTGGAGACACTTCATACGCTCACCCCAAAAGGCAGCGAATTGATTATGCTCAGTGACTTTGCCCACGTAACACCAACGGAACTGGCACAACTACGTCGACTCAAACAACACAATAGCGTAAGGGCCGTTCAGTTTTATGATCCGTTAGAAAGAGGCGAAACAGACTTTAGAGGTCAAGTGAAAGCTTCGGATGGGCTGCATAGTCAATGGTTTAACTTTGGCTCTAAAGGACAACGAAGAGAACTCGAAAGCCACTTTACCCAACATCAAGAAACCATTAAGCAGCAGTGCCATTCGATAGCAATTCCATTTAACACGCTATCAAGTGGCTGGCCCTTAATTTCACAATTAAGCTAACAAACTGACAAGCAGTATTTATTAAGCAGTAATAATAATGACAACAAACAACCAAAGCCTAGACCTTGAACCTTTGATTTTGCCAAACGCTCCGGATTGGTTTCCGCTCGCTTGGGGATGGTGGGTGGTGCTTGCAGCCACCTTGCTCTTCGTTTTCGGCATTTGTCTTTATGTGAGATGGCGTAAAAAACACTTACGCGCAAAAAAGACAGCATTAACACTTTTAACTCAACCTACCGCGCCTCATACCCCCTCTTCTGCTCTGGAAATATTGCGCCAGGCAGCATTGAGTTACTTTCCGCGTGAAGAGATCGCACCATTAACCGGAATCGCTTGGTATAAATTTCTCGATAGCCATACCAAAGAAAGTCGATTCGTAGACAAACAACATCAGTGGCAAGAAGCGTTGTATCAGAATTCTTCCCAAGGGCAGCATCAAAGCTTGGTAGACGATTGTGTCTTTTGGATAACCTACGCTTTGCCACCAAAGAAAAAGGCAAATAACCGTGACTGAGCAAACACTCATAACCGATCTTGCCCAATGGCTAAACATTGAATTTGTCTGGTGGTGGGCACTGTTTTTGTTGCCCATCCCATGGCTGGTATACAAGTTCCTGCCACAAGAATCTCAACAAGCCGAGATCAAATTGGCGTACTTACCAACCAATGAGAATCGCAGCAAGCCTAAGCAAGCGCTGCAAAAAGCACTTTCAATCGCGATCTGGGGCCTTCTTGTCGTCGCGTGTGCGCGTCCAGTTTGGTTTGGCGATCCCGTTGAATTCCAACCCAAATATCGGGACTTGATGTTAGTCGTCGATCTGTCCGGTTCGATGCAGCAGGAAGACATGGAACTCAACGGCGAATATATCGATCGCCTCACAGCAGTCAAAAAAGTTCTGTCTGATTTCGTAGCAAAGAGAAAAGGTGACCGTCTCGGAGTTGTTTTGTTTGGCGACCATGCTTATTTGCAAACACCACTCACTGCAGACCGCAAAAGCGTCATGCAACAGATTAATCAAACCGTCATCGGCTTGGTTGGTCAACGAACCGCCATTGGTGATGGTATTGGGTTAGGCACAAAAACCTTTGTAGACAGTGATGCTCCCCAACGAGTCATGATTTTGCTCAGTGACGGCAGCAATACTGCAGGGGTGCTCGAGCCGCTAGAAGCAGCGGAAATTGCGAAAAAATACAACGCCACTGTTTACACCGTGGGCGTGGGCGCTGGTGAAATGATGGTAAAAGAGTTTTTCATGACTCGCAAAGTCAACACCGCAGCCGACTTAGATGAACAAACACTGACTAAAGTGGCAGAGGTGACAGGTGGACAATATTTTCGAGCGCGAGATACAGAAGAGCTCGAAAAGATTTATGACACCATCAACCAGCTAGAACCCGTATCTAGCGACACACAAACTTGGCGCCCTCAGTCTGAATGGTTTCCATATCCATTAAGCGCTGCATTTGTATTGTCGGTATTGTTATTCCTATTAAGGAGAAAACATGGCTGAGTTTATTTTCCTCAATCCTTATTGGCTTTTGGGGCTCATCGTGATCCCTATTGCACTCTTGCTTAATCACAAATTTAGAGCCCAAAAGTCCACACTGATTGCCCCTCACCTATCGCGGATGCTCGGACAAAACACGCAGTCTAAGCATTACTTCACTCTATGGGGTTTAGCTTGGGCAATAACTTGCATTTCATTAGCGGGGCCAAGCTGGCAGTCCAATGCTCGACCAAGCTTTGAGTTAAACCAAAACCGTATCTTGGTGCTTGATATGTCTCGCTCTATGTTTGCTACAGACATCAAACCCAATCGGCTAGCACAAACACGTTATAAGGCGCTCGATTTGCTGCCTAAATGGAAAGAGGGAGCCACTGGACTTATTGCTTACGCTGGCGATGCCTATAACTTAAGTCCACTGACAACTGATTCCAGCACGCTTGCTGGCATTATCGAAAATTTGTCACCAGAGCTGATGCCTTTTCAAGGAGCAAACCTGCCTGCCGCGATTGAACTTGCGATCAACCAGTTTTCTCAAGCAGGCACGCAACAAGGCGATATCATCGTGTTAGCGGATGATCTTGATACGTCAGAGCTGTCTCGCGCGTTAGATTTAGTCCAAGGTACAAAGTTTCGCATTTCTGTTCTTGCCGTCGGGACTCCTAACGGTGCGCCTATCGCGCTGCCCGATGGATCTCTGCTAAAAACTGCACAAGGCACAACCGTCGTAGCGAAAACAAATCTGAAAAATCTACAAACGCTAGCGAATAAGACTGGTGGCCTATTTGTTCCTATTCAACACACCAACCGTGATGTTGAAAACATCGCGGCCTTTACCAATAACATTGGTAGCCAGCTTTCTGCAACCCAAAGCGAAGAAGTTAAAACTGACTCTCGTCTCAACAGTGGCTTTTGGTTACTGCCGTTGTTACTTCTTCCTGCGGCTTTACTGTTTCGACGCGACCTGATTTGGATGGTAGTTGCGACTGTAGTCCCAGTAACGTGGACACCGCATGCAGAAGCTAATCCGTTCTTAAATGCCGACCAACAAGGAGCGGAACTCTACAAGCAAGGTGAGTATGAACAGGCGCAAAACCTATTTACAAACCCAAGCTGGAAAGGAGCCGCCAGTTATCAAAAAGGTGACTACGAAGCCGCTATCGAAGCATTTTCTCATGATGCCTCCCTTAACGGCCGCTATAACCTCGCCAACTCGCTCGCTCAAAATGGTCAATTAGAAGATGCGGCTGATTTGTATAAAAAGCTGCTAGAGGAAAAGCCTAACTTTGAAGCCGCGAAGAAAAACCTATCGGTTGTAGAAGAAAAGCTAAAACAG
>NZ_JAWOWA010000006.1:0-232714 GCF_033340195.1 Vibrio sp. 1457 | reverse complement strand
CAACAGCAACAGCAACAGCAACAGCAACAGCAACAGCAACAGCAACAGCAACAGCAACAGCAACAGCAACAGCAACAGCAACAAAAGTCTCAAAACGAAGGGAAGGAAGCGCAAGGACAACAGTCACAAAATCAGCAAGATTCTGAAAATAAAAAAGAAAAACAAAAAACGGAACAACATCAACCGCAACGAGATGACAAGCAAGTGAAGGATCAAGGTGAACCAATACAGGCTAAAGCGCATCCCGAAAAAATGCATCAGGATGATCCTGAGTTCCGTCGACTAGAAGCAGTAGAAAGTGCTCGCGACCCAAGCTTTTTGATCCGTGCGCAAATGCAACTTCAAGCGCAACAAAAACAACCTCCACAACAATCTCAAAAGGAGTGGTAAGCCTGTGATGAACAAAGGCGTAAAACTGGTCTTTATTTTTGTGGCCAGCCTAATATCCAGTTTCTCGGTGATAGCACAGACACTTCAAGCTAGTGTGAATAAAACACAAGTAGCCAAGAATGAAGTGATTAACCTCAGAATCATTTCAGATACTGAGCTCAGCTCAGACTCAATCGACTTCAATGTTCTAGAGAAAGACTTCTTCTTGGGTCAACCTCGTTATGGCCGCTCTAGCAATAACATTAACGGAAGAAAATCAGTGCGTACCGAGTGGAGTATCTCAATTGCACCAATGAAAGAAGGTGTTCTGACTATTCCAAGTTTTTCCGCTGATGGTATGAGAACGGAGCCGATCAAACTGCGTGTCAACGCGAGCCAAACAGACCCCAATCTTGATGATCTATTTAGCTTCAATATTACGGTCGACAACAGTACGCTCTACCCTCAGCAATCTGCAACATTACGTATACAGCTTCTAATTAAAGCGGACACTCGACGCCTAGATAACCCGCAAATAGTACCTCCGCAGATTGAAGGCATGAAGCTTGAGGCACTGGGTGGCTTACAGCAAAGACAGAAGATCTTAAATGGGTTAGAAGTAGCGGTCATAGAGCAGTCGTTTCGCTTAACGGCCAATCAACCAGGCACTTATACCTTGATAGGTCCTAAACTGACCGGTTCTTATATTTATGGCGACAGCTTGACGGGCTCAACCAAAATAATGCCTATCAACACCAAAGCGGAACGCATGCCAATCACGGTCAAACCGATTCCGAGCGAATTTAAAGGTGAATGGCTTCCTGCTTCAGCGTTAGAAATGACACAGAGCTGGCAAGACGATCAAGGTAATCTACTGTCGACTAACGCGATCAACACAGTAAAGCAAGGTTCTTCACTCACTCGAACCATTCAAGTTAAGGCTCGCGGTACACAAGCCGAATATCTGCCACGAGTCAATATTAGTTACCCGAGTTCACTGCGCGTGTATCCCGAACAACCTAAGTTCGATAGCGGAAGAGATGGCACCGTTACCATGACGGTGAAGCAAGTCATTATTCCTACAGAGGCCGGGAGATATACCTTACCAGGATACGACTTGAACTGGTGGGACAGTCAAAATGATGAAGCGAAGAAAACAACGTTACCAGAGCTAACATTAGACGTAGAGAAAAATGACACTGGGCTAATCACGTTGCCGGAATCGCCTCTTTCAGCACCTTTAGTGTCAGCCCCTAGTCCTGAATCAAGCGGCGGTGTGAGCAGTCTCTGGCGAACGTTAACCTTTGTTTTCTTAGGGCTTTGGATAATGACATTGGGAATCGCAATTTGGGCATGGAAAAAGCGGTCAATAACAGCGAGTGGAACGGTTTCAAATACTGAACAACCACTTTGCATCGACGCGCTAAAAAAAGTCATCGAAGAGGGCGATGCTGCGAAAATTGAACGCTCTGTAAATGAGTATTTAACCACTCATCAAGACAGGTTAAACCCTGGTGACGTACAAGCAATTAAGCAAGAGCTTAATGCCATGAATCAAGCGCGTTTTAGTGCTAACCAACAACCTTGGAGCCCTGATTCGCTGCTAGCGAAAATTCAAAACCTTGGCAAAGCAAACGTAACGAAAACCGACCACCAACTCGAAAAGCTATAAATAACTAAATAACAATGGCAGCTCTCATGAGCTGCCAATTCTCTTATCCGGCCAAATTTTGCTTTAGCGGTTTTATCTAGAGCACCAACCGCCGCTTCTTCCCTATCAAGTTGCTCTTATGAACATCACTTACTCAACAAAACTTGGGGCTCGTATTCGTATCGCCTTACACAATTTCGCCCATGATTCTTCGCTTGATAGAGTGCCTTATCCGACAACTGATATAAATGGTCGAAATTAAAGTCTTTGCCTTTCGCTTTATAACAGGAGTAACCGACTGAAACGGTAAGTAACTCCCCTTCTGGGTTATGTCGATGCTTTATCCCCTCGCCCTCGATGCACTGACGAATGCACTCTGCTCTCAGTCGAACCTCCTCTTGCTCAGAACCAATCATGAGCAATGCAAACTCCTCACCTCCGATACGGCAAAAAACTTCATCTTCACCTTTGGTATGATGATCCAAGATATAGCCAATTCGCATCAATGCGATATCGCCTTCGAGATGACCATAGTGATTATTGAATAAGCCAAAATGGTCAATATCAATCAGGATCAGGCCAAACGACATGTCGTCTTCACACTCTAGGGCACAATATTTTTGCATCACATGTTCTAACATGCGGCGATTACCAAGACGCGTCAAAGGATCGAGCTTAGAAAGTACCTCAAGCTGTCGATTGGCTTCCTCCAACTCTTTTGTTCGGTTCTGAACCTCCAGCTCTAAGTTTTCGTTTAATTCGCGAATCGCCTCTTGAGCTTGAGTACGTTGCAATACTTCAGCTAAGCTGGACGCGAACATACGAATCACTTCACGTAACTGAGAAGTTAACGGCGCACGTGTCAGCAAATTATCAACAGCGATAAAGGCGATAGGACCACTGCTATTTGAAGTCAATACCGTCATCGCAGCCCAACCAAAGCCAACAATATTACAGTCATGATAAATAGGCATTGATTCTTCAAATGCGACTTCGTTTGGCATTGAGCGAGCCAGATTTATAAGAGAGAAATCTTGGGTTTCGCCAAAGAAGTAAGATTCATCCACCACGTTACCTTGAATATCGGTACCCCACGTTCCTTGCATGTAAGAGCAATTTTCATCAGTTAAAAACACCGCCATTCGATCAATACCAAGATTTTTAATGGCGAAAGTGACGGCCGATTTGCATACTCCACTGACAGTAGTGCAACGTGATAACTCAACCATGCTTGAATGCAACATGCGTACGTTTTGTTCTTGGCGCTTACGAATGTAAATTTGAGAGAAGAGTGAACCAAACGAGTCCAACATCTGTTTTTGATATGCCGTTATCGGCTTACGATGAATAAAGTTATCTAGCGCGAACCACCCAAACGGTTCATTGCCATCGCGTAAAATCAACATCGCATTCCAGCCCTGCCCGATGACCTTGCCTGCTGTGTATATTGGCGCGTCTTCTACAATCACTAAGTTGCTCTCAAGGCTAGATAACGCGGTGATATACTCCTCGCTAAGTTGATGTAAATCGTATTGTGTGTGAAATTCATCAATCGTAATTCCTGACTCATCCGTGCCGTATGTACCACTGAAGCTGCGCTTTTTCATATCGAGAAGCATCAGTGTAGAGCGATCAAACCCAAGTCGTTCACGTAACGCTTCGACGGCTTTGTAGTACAAGTCCTTTAAAGAATCAGGATTAGAGATTGCGAGTGCAACTTGCTGAACTAACTTCATATTTTCGATAAAGCGCTCGCGTTGGCTAATCTCATCAACATATTGCGCTTCACGAATATCTCTGTGCCTGATCTCTTTCGAGGCATTTTTTTCGGCACGAATACATTGCCAACGCGCCGCTGCAAGCTGCATTGCGTCGTAACTTTCTTCATAGATATTATGTGCCGTGCGAGCATGAACAGATTGAATCAGTAGGTAGGTACGTTTGATAGGCGTGTTGTCGAGCATCATGATGTAACTATCACCACCTAAATCTCGGGTGTGATTCCAGTTACAAGTGTTGATCGCCAGAGGTATGATGCTTTCAGAGGTGTCAAACTGACTTGCCCACTCCCAGAATGTCTCAGGATAGTTTTGGGTTGGGTAAAGCTCTCCGCGAGAGAAGCTCATCGAATGACGAGGGTTAATTGAAGGATCTTCAAAAATAGCGAGGGCTTGAGGGGAGAACAGACTCTCTAAATGATCAAAGATTGCCTCCGCTAGCAACCGATGGTCCCTCGTTGAAGACACTTTTCTTGTAAAACTTCTTAAACTCACCCTACCAACCTAATCTACTTTTTTATCCTCGATAAAAAACTACTTAGGCCATGATATGCAATCAATACGTTCAAATTTGAGCTGTTAAGTCATTCGCAAAATTATCAGACTTAGTGTTACATTCGAGAGCTCTTCAGCACTTTTAAAGCCATGTTTCACATAAGTTACATACTTTATAAACTGGGGAGGAAAGTTGTACTTATTTACAAGATTTTTTGTGTTGGTAGGCGTTATAAGCCCACGACTTAAAAAGAAAAAGGCCCCTCATTAAGAGGGGCAAAGTTACCATCGCTTATAGTTATTTAGTTATGCTTGTAAATACGGTGGATTAACCGAAATCACCATTTACGTAGCCTTGAGTACGGTCGTCTTGAGGGTTGCTAAAGATCACTTGCGTATCGTTGTGCTCGACCAGTTCTCCCATTAGGAAAAACGCAGTGCGGTCAGAGATACGACGCGCCTGTTGCATTGAGTGAGTCACGATAACGATGGTGTAGTTCTTCTTTAGCTCTTCCATCAACTCTTCGATTTTGTGTGTCGCAATTGGGTCAAGTGCCGACGTTGGTTCATCCATCAGAATCACATCAGGCTCCATCGCGATTGTACGTGCAATACATAAACGTTGCTGCTGACCACCAGAAAGACCGAATGCGTGTGATTTAAGGCGATCTTTCACCTCATCCCAAAGTGCAGCACCGCGCAGCGAACGCTCTACCACTTCATCAATTGTCTTTTTGTCTTTGATACCTTGAGCACGTAAGCCGTAAGCCACGTTCTCGTAAATGCTCATCGGGAATGGGTTTGGCTTTTGGAATACCATGCCGACTTTGATGCGAAGGTCAGCAACATCAATGTTGCCGTAAATATCTTCGCCGTCCATCGCCAATTTACCTGTAATTTTCACGCCTTCGATTAGATCATTCATTCGGTTCAAACAGCGTAGAAGCGTTGATTTTCCGCAACCTGACGGGCCGATAAGTGCAGTTACTTGGCGAACTGGAATTGGTAAGTTGATCGATTTCAGTGCTTGGTTGTCACCGTAGAATAGGTCTAGGTTTTCAATATCAAATTTGTTCATTGTCTTAATCTCTTAATTCTCGAATTCGTGTCTTTTAACGTGCGTTCTTAATTAGTGTTGTTAGTAAGTTGCGGTGTTAAAACGTCTAGCAATCAGTTTCGTTACCATGTTGATCAAGAGAACAACTACGATAAGCACTGTTGCCGTACCGTAAGCCTGATTCCATTCTTCAACGGTAAACAGTTCGGTAGTCAGTTTGTATAGGTGAACGGTTAGCGTACGACCTGAATCCAATAAAGAATCCGGAATACGTGCAACCATACCTGCTGTCAGGAATACTGGAGCAGACTCACCAATGACACGACCAATACTTAGAATGACCGAGGTTAAGATACCTGGCATTGCGCTTGGAAGAATCAAACGCCAGATAGTGTAAATCTTAGAAGCACCGAGGCCATAAGAGCCTTCACGGTAAGTTTGTGGCACTGCCATCAGCGCTTCTTCCGTTGTACGGATGATCACTGGCAGGATTAGGATACTTAGCGTCAATGCACCCGATAGAATCGAGAAGCCAAGGCCAAGAATCGCCACGAAGAAAGTCATACCAAACAGGCCGAAAATGATCGACGGGATACCCGCCAATGACTCGGTACAGAATCGGATGATTTTCACCAAACGACTGCCCACTTTCGCGTATTCGGTCAAGTAGATTGCCGTCATGATACCGAGTGGCGCTGCCACTGCGATAGAAGCGATAACCATGTAAATGGTCGCCACAATCATTGGGAAGATACCGTGCTCTTCACCTGTGCGCGTATAGTTATCAGTAATGAAGTTCCAATCTACGTGTTGTAGACCGTTTGATAGGATGTACCAGATAATCCAGAACAAAAAACCTACCGTTAGTGCTGCCGAGATCCAGACAAATGCGTTAAAGACATTATCTTTGAACTGGCGTGCTTTTTTCAGTTTTGCGCGATCCATAATAGTCACCTTTAACGAGCGATTACTTCGCTTTTTCTCGGTTTAGGTACAGTAGTACAGCGTTCAACGACATGATGAAGACCAGAAGTACTACACCTGTAGCGTAAAGTGCGTTCGCGTGAACACCACTTGCGTAAGACATTTCAATAGCGATGTTTGCAGTTAGTGTACGAGCCGAATCAAGGATGCCTTCTGGCATTGCCGGCGCGTTACCCATAACCATGATAATCGCCATGGTCTCACCCAACGCACGACCGATACCCAGTATCACACCTGTCATGATGCCTGAGCGAGCCGCTGGAACGAGCAACTTAAAGATGGTGTAGATTTTCGATGCGCCCAGTGCCAAAGAACCTTCTTTATAAGTACGAGGGACAGCGCGGATAGACGTTTCAGATACCGTAATTACCGTTGGTAGAATCATCACACCAAGAACAATGATACCGGCAAGGATAGTATTACCTGCAGGTACATCAAATACCTTCTGAATCAATGGAACGATAATAACCAGACCGAAGAAACCGTAGACCACTGAAGGAATACCGGCTAGCAGCTCAACCGCTGGACGGATGATGTCTGCTAATCGCTTTGGTGCGATTTCAGCGATAAAAATGGCGGTCAGAACACCAATTGGAACCCCAACAATGACAGCACCAGCCGTCGATACGATAGATGCCACAATCATGGTGGCGACACCATAAAGCGCAGGTGGTAACCAGTTTTGTCCTAAGACAATGCCCGATACGCCTGCTTCTTGGAATGCCGGAATACTCTCTCGAACGATGAAGTATGCAATAACGGCCAATGAAACAATGCCGATTACGGCACTCGTTAGGAACAAGCCGTGGAAGATGCGCTCTTTCCAGTCGACACGACGCTTCTCGCGTAGGCCTGACTTGCTGATAGCTCTAGCGTCAGTATTCATAAGCTTTTCACTATTTGTTGCGATGGTCATTTAAAAATCTCACGGTTCTGGGCAATGCCGTTGAACACAATGGATAGAAAAGGCTCAGCCCGAAACGTTGGGCTGAGCAAACTTTAGAGTCCCGATGGGATTAGTTAACTGAGATGTAACCTTTTTGGTCAACTAGCGCTTGCGCTTCGTCAGTTAGCATCCAGTCTAGGAATTTTTGCGTTTCTGTTGATGGCTTGCCTTCTTTGTAAAGAACAAGGAATGGACGCGCTACTTTGTAAGAACCGTTTTTAACGTTAGCTACCGTTGCATCAACGCCGTCGATTGCTAGCGCATTAACAGTGTTGTCTACAGTACCAAGAGAAATGTAGCCGATTGCGTATGGGTTAGATGCAACCATTGTTTTCAGTGCGCCGTTACCGTTTGCAACTTGAGCACGTTGAGAGATAGCTGATACCTTCTTACCAGAAATCTTCATTTTTAGAGACATGATGTCTTCAAATGCGCCACGAGTACCAGAAGCTGTGTCACGAGTAATGGCTACGATTGGCTTGTCTGCACCACCGACTTCTTTCCAGTTTGATACTTCGCCTTTGTAGATTGCAGTCACTTGCTCGGCTGTTAGACCTGGCAGTTTGTTTTGTGGGTTAACAACCACTGCGATACCATCACGAGCAACCACTTCTTCGATTAGTGTTGATTCTTTTTCAGAGTCTTTTAGATTACGAGAAGACATACCAAGGTCTGCTGAACCATTTTTCGCTGCTTTTACACCAGCTGAAGAACCAGGACCTTGAACTTCGATAAATACGTTAGGGTTCTTCTTCATGTACGTTTCAGAGAAAACTTCCATCAGTGGAGTTACGCTGCTAGAACCCACTGCAGAGATAGTTTCTTTAGCAGAAACAGGAGTCACTGCCATTGCGCCTAGAAGTGCGATTGCACCGATTACTGTCTTTTTCATCACAATTTCCTTAAGTGGCTTTATTGCCGTTGTGTTTCACTTGAACGGTGCTCACTTTAGAATTTGAATATGACAGTTGTGTTTCACTTAGTTGAACCCTCTATGACACGTTGTCATTTCTAACTATTAATTCCGCGACTTATCCCTCTCTCAATTTGAACGTAACGTTTTTATAACGTTGCCTCATGTTCAAGATGATAACCCCATCGATTTTGGTACATTTCATAACAATTAGATATGAGTAACTCATTGATTTGGCAAATATAACAATTAAAATCGAAATGCTTATTTATAAAAAAGATAATAATCAAACCGATAGAGGGTCAATCTCATGCGTCAATTTCTTAGTACGCTTTCTATTAAACTTCAGGTTTTTCTGCCTGTTCTATTCACAGTTATATTACTCATCATTGGACTGAGTGTCGGAATCGGTAAACTCGATCAAGCATTCAATAAGGTTTCGGCTTCCACCCATAAGCTAATCATTCACAAAGAGGAACTTAGCGGCATCGTAGACAACACTTACGCCATGCGCATCAAAGCCATTTATAGTCTATTTAGAGCCGAAGATGTTCAGTCTCTCAACCAAGAGCTTTCTGAGCGACAAAACAAAAACCGCGATTTTCTTAACTCCATCGACAATCTCCCTGGCGTTCAAAATGAAGTCAATGCTATGCGTAAGGCCATGAATCACTATGTTGATTTCACTCGCGTTACCATGACACCTCTGCTCACCACTAAACACTCTTCTGATTACACTACCTCTGATTTCAATCAAAAGTACGAATCTGCAATGGCTGAGTATCGATTAGCTGGCGAAGCGATGATCAACGCCATCGACAAACTATCTAAACAATTGAATCAAATCGTCACCGATGAAGTCGAAACGAATGGCGAACAACATTCAACCACGCTAACTTACAGCGCCGTCTCGCTTGCGGTGATCTTGAGTGCCGCTTCACTTATTAGTTGGGTACTCGCCAGCTACATCGTTGCGCCGATTCGTAACCTTCAAGTAACGATGCAGGAAGTCGCGAAGGGAAACTTACTAGTTAAGGCCGAAGCCATCGGGAAAAACGAAGTGTCTCAGCTGGCTCGAGATGTAAACCAGACCATAGAAAAACTGCGTGAAACTGTAAGCGCATTGGTTCGCATTAGTGAAGATGTGGCATCAGCATCAACCGAGTTAGCAACTGTTATGACTCAAAGCAGCGTCAACTCGGATCAAGAAAAGCAAGAAGTTGAGCAAGTAGCCTCGGCGATCAATCAGCTAGAGTCGACCGCAGCTGAAGTATCGACCAATGCACAAGAAGCAGATAGTGCATCAAATCAAGCACGTACGTTAACCTCACAAAGTATAAGCATGTTTGGGGAAAGTACTCGCGCAAGTGAAAAGATGGCGGAACAACTTAACGAAGCCGCTGCCGTCGTGACTTCGCTAAAAGATCAATCAGAACACATTGGTCGCGTGATCGAAGTGATTGAAGGTATTTCTGAGCAAACGAATCTACTTGCACTGAATGCAGCGATTGAAGCAGCACGAGCGGGCGAAAGTGGCAGAGGCTTTGCGGTAGTGGCCGATGAAGTACGTATGCTGGCAGCGCGAACTCAGGAGTCCACCAAAGAGATCCAAACCATTATAGAAGAGCTACAGCAACAATCTGGTCACGCAAATGAAAGTATGCATTTCAGCTTAGCCATGTTGTCAGACAACCAAGCTCTGACACAAGAAGTTAGCCAATCACTTGCTAATATCAGTAATGCTATCGCCGATCTGAACTCAATCAACACTCAAGTTGCGACCGCATCAGAAGAGCAGAAGCAGGTCACGGCTGATATCAACAACAACTTAACGAACATCTATGAACTAGTGAGCCAGAACGTCACTGGCATTACGCAATCCGCTGCTGCCGCTCAAGAGCTTTCTGGCTTAGCGGAAAACCAAAAACATCAGCTTAAGCAGTTCCAAGTTTAAATCTCTGAACAACACGATAAGCTCCAAAGGTCAGAAAAGAAAAAGCTCCGCACTGGCGGAGCTTATTAACATCTGGATTCGTGAAAATCCAACGGGGTGATTACTCCTCGTCAGTAACCAGCAGAACAGAGGAAATGTTCGTTGACTCTAGTGGGTTCCAGTTGTAAACCTCACCATTAAATGAATCAAACACCATAACGTTTGAGCCATCACCGTTTGGTGTGTTACTCCAGATGTAACCAGCATAGTCACCCACCTCTAGCGTGTAGCCACTTGCGAATGCAGTGCCGTTCATCGCAGGGCTATGGCAAGCACGTTCTGTCAACGCGACTAACTCCTTAATGTTTGGTATGCGCCAATTCTTTTTGCCAGCGAAGTCATATAAAGCATGATTACCTGATTCATTGCGGATTTGCTCAGCGGTTGATAGCGCTAACTGCCATGACATCTTAGTCGCAGCGCCATCACAAGCTTCGTTTGCCGTATTCCACGTTGAACCAACAGGGCAACGCATCCATGTTAGACCTGTTTTCAGGTCAGTTACGGTACCGCTCTCAGAATATGTATAACGCGTGTTAGGTGCCGTTTTAGCAAAGTCAGTAGAACACTCTTGTGCAGCCATTACAGTTTGAGAAGCCAAAGCAAGAGATAGTACAGTTATTAATTTCTTCATCTTATTGGCCCTTTACTGCTACTAGACGGATTGGGAATTGGAATGACGTGCCTGTGTCACGCTCTACTTTGTCAGAATAAATTTCAACAAAGCTTACGTGGCCACGGTCAGCGCCCTTCGCTGCAATCACTGCAAATTGAAGTGCACCTTCGTAGTTAGCAGGAGAGTAATTATTAAATGTGAAATCACTTAGCCAAATAGCACCTGAATTAACGTCTGGGCTGCCTTTACCCTGTTGAGGGAAGTAAGCTGTCGTCATACCATAGACATTGCCGTCGGCGTCTTTCTCTGTCTCACCTAAGTCGAGAACATCGTAGAACTCTTGGTATGTTGGTAGGCGCCAGTCACTAATGCCACATAGTGATTGCTTGTTTATATGTTCAACATATTGGCTTGTTGAACAGATGCCATCAGCAGCATCCACACAACCAACGACTTCAAGATCTTCGTAATACGGCTTAAATGTTTCAGACTCAAACGCAAATAGGCGATCTTTAAATTGAACCGAGCTCGCATCCGCACTCTTGTTTTCCCAAACAAGACCAGTACGCTCGTCCATAGTACAAGCCCAGTCAGTGGCATCTGCAGCTAAAACAGCACCTTGTGAATCTAGCTTAACGAACTTAAAGCCAGCGCCTGTCGACGTTTGCTTGTCCTCTTTGTCGAAGCCGTATTCCGCATCTTGACCAGGGTAAGACGCTTGAACCTCTACTACGTCTGCTGCTCCTTCAGCAAAATAAAGAACGGCGCCCGTATCGTTACTACCAACCGTTTGTTCAGCAACCGCTACAATTTCTTCAGCAAATGCACTTACTTCCGCTTCAGACAGAAGATCAGAGGCCAACGATTTACCTTGGAAGCTAAGATTTTGAGCAAGCAGCGCTACGCCTTTGATCATTTGCTTTGGTTGCATCGCAGCTAATAGCACAACCGTGTTTTGCTCTAGCTTGTCTAGCTCGCTAGCTTCTGCGTTAGACATCACCGTACCAGAAAGAGAAACACCGGCATCGGTGAGTTGTGCTTTCACAATCTCCTCAGCTTGAGCAACGGTTTTACCGTCAACCACAAGACCTGCGAGCAACGTTGTTACACCATTGACCGTGTTACCCGTTGCTAAGTTTTGGCCCGGAGCCGCAAGACGCAACGTTTGGTTCGAACCTTGATCAACTTGAGCAAGAATGGTGCTGGTTAGTACGTTTTTGTCGCTTGAAGTCAGGCTAAATTTACCGGCATTATCCGTTTTAGCACTCGGTTCAGTGGAATCACAAACGTAGTTTTGGTTTAAATCGATACATACTGGCGTATCAAGAAGTGTACCTACAGAAACGATGGTGCCAGCTACATCATAGGTCGGTGCCGACGTGTCACCACCAGAACCTCCGCCACAGCCAGCAAGGGCTAGTGACATAGCAACGATAGAATATTGAAACTTCATAGATTTTATCTTCTTTTGATTTTAATTAACGAGAGCGAATCACTCTCACCATTGAAAGCAGGAAAAGTCCTAACAAGGTCCAAGGCGAACCACTGCCACCTGAACCACCACCACTGCTTTCTTTAGTGGTATCAGCACTGCACTGATACTGAGCAAAGTGACTCACACCCCACTCTTTCAACACCCCAAAGTTCCCTGACACACGGTCAGACACTTCGAGACGCCAAGTACCCCAACTCGGTTGACCGACAAGTGCTTGTAACTCCTCGTCATACTGAGCGGTGAAGTAACCTTTAAATCCTTTGGTATTGCTTGATTGATGGCTAAGTAGCACGACCGATTTGCCTTGTGGAGACACTAGCGTCACTTGCAGATCTTGCAGTGAGTCATGTTCGATGTTCAGGTAAACCGCAAACGAATCATCAATCGTGCGTGACTTGTCCGATAGCGTCTGAGAGAACAGTCTGTCGCCCTGCTCCGGTAAAGCGGAATTCACTGATTGAGGCTGGATATCGAGCTCTGGCGTACCATTAACCAGCATCACCTTTTCACTCCACTGGTGAGTCTTTAGGCCTTCAGCAAATTGATAATCCAATGAAATAGAGGAATCGAATTGCGTGCCACATGTTAGACCGCTTGGTAACGCCACCTTCATTGAGGTCGAATCAGAAAGCGTTTCATCAAAGTCGAAAACGGATGCGTTATTTAGCTGCCATTGCCCTTTGATGCTCGCTTCACGGCCAGTTTGGCTCAGGCTCAAACCAACGTCTTGACCTTGTGCGATGTATCGAGCGTCATAGCGAACACGAAGAGGCGCTTTAAGTAAGTTGTGTCTGTTGAAGCTGTCCGTCAGGAATTGGGCGTAGTCTTTATTTGGGAACAAGGTGTTTGCGGCAAACACGGTCGATTCCGCCAGATCATGCATTTTCACGCCACGACCAATGCCGTACATACCTTCAAGTACAATGGCGTCAAACTCGCGGAACACGTTATCGGTATCATCACCGTATCGTTCAACCGATGCTTTAAGCGCTTGAAACAGCGGCGTTGACCATAGCTCGTCACCTAGTTCACCGCCCACACTGACATGCGCTGGATACTCTGAGCTCTCGAAGTAACGTGCTCTTTGGTTCCATAAGCTACGAGTTGTTTTGCGTGTTCCGAACACACCGTCCCAGTTGAACACCGTATCTAACTCGAATTCTTGACCACGACGCGAAGCATCCAAATATTGAGTTCGGTAGCTCGCGCTGCCCGCCCAGTAATCAGCAAAACCCTCTGCGATAGCACCAGTGTGACCGTACGCCCAATCCGGTACGATTTGGTAATGAATGCCATGCCCAAGCTCGTGTATCACTACATCAGCATCGACTGCATCCGGAGAAACACCACCGACACCCAGCATGAGTGCTTTCGGACCGTAATAGTAAGTAGAGTTATCTTTTGATAAACCGCGAGCATCAAAACGAAGCGGTTCGTCAAACAAGTCGTAAGTCAGACTTGTCAGATATTGGATCGAGCTATCAAGATGATAAAAAGCCATCAACTGTGGGAACGCATTGTCACCAAACTCGGTGCTTTGCATCTCATCAACACTGTCAAATGCTTGAACCCCTTCTGCGCTGAGAAAGTCCAACGTATCAAGTACAGGCGCTTCACCAGGTTCTGGGGCTGCAAATAAGCCCGTCGCATCCACTTGCTTCAATCTTGGGTTAGACAAATAGAACTTACCGCCGGACTGTAAAACCTCAATCGACTTGGTGACGTACTCGATCGGCTGAGGGTAATCGGATAGTGCTGACCACGTCGATTCTGGTGCCGCTTGCTGTTGCATGGTGCGAAGATCTGGGTTGAATAAAGAAACCTCAACATTAACCAGACTTCCAGAGCTCAAAGCAGGTGGCTCTTGTGCTTGCAGTTGGCGAGGCGATTCCAATTCCATTGCAACCGTTGGTTTACCGTTGCGAATGATCGTATCTTCAAGGCTCTTAAACACTCGCACAACGTGATGATTTTTATCGGTTGTTACTACTAAGGTGCGCTGTGCTTGATATTCACCGTTTACCCAAACATCAAAATTGTAATGCTCACCAAGCTGAGACTGGGTTTTGTAACGGAACTTAAGCTCGCCCGCTTCTGAGTAGTGGCTGTCTAGATAAGTTTTCGCTTGCGCTTCATTCGTTACAATAGAGTCCGTTGCGGGATAATCCCACTCTGCAGCCTGCACCGCAGGGGTACAAGCAATAAGCAGCGAAAACGCCAATGGTTTTAGCTTCATGATTTCGTCCTAGAATTCGTATTTTGCATTTAGCGTGAAGTAGCGCCCAGGCTCCGTTGAGTAACGCTTACTTTCCTCAGCGATACCCGCTACGTCTTGGTATCGGATGTACTCTTTGTCGAACAAGTTGACGATGTTTGCGCTAACACGAAGGTCTTTGGAAACGTAGTAAGTTGCGCCAATATCAAACGTATTCCACGCGCTTGTCTGCGCACACTCTGTCGCTAGGCCAAGCGTGGTCTGGCATTTAGGAACGCGATCCATAGCAGCGGCCCAGTTCCAAGCCACGTAAGCATTGAAGTCTTGGTTGGCGTATTTCAGTTGAGCGTTACCTTCGAATGGCGTAATGCTTCGAACGTATTCGCCTTCCGCGTCTTTGCCATCTACGTAGCCAAACTTAGTGCTGATGTCCCATTGTTTGGTGAGCGCGTAACCCGCAGAAAGCTCTGCGCCATATGTCTCTACGCCGTCAAGGTTTTGGTACTGTTTGATGTAATTACCAGTGCTTGAGTCAAAGCCTGTGGTCACAACATCGATGAAGTTTTCAAACTTGTTGTAGAACACAGACGCATAGACATGCGCACGACCGTTATCGAACTTGTTACCAATTTCAAATGAGTCCGAAGTCTCAGCTTCTAGGTCTAAGTTAGGTGCGATAACAAAAGGCGTCAGCGGCACGAAATCATGGTTCACGAAGCCATATGCTTTGTCATATTCCGGAGCACGGTAACCGTGGTTGTACGACACATAAACGATGTTGTTGGCAAACATTTCACGAGAAACCGACAGGCTTGGAGACACCTCTGAGCTATCCATGTCCTTTAATGGGAAGCCGCCCACTTCGCCCTCACCGTCCGGCGTTAAACGGTGCGCATCAAAGCGTAGGCCGCCAGTGATGGTCCATTTATCCAGTTCCACCATGTCTCGAACGTACAAACCAATGTTATAAGCACGAGCAGGAGCGAAAGGTTGTTTGGTCGAAGGCGTTACCCCGTTCCAATCAATCTTGGAATCGCTATCTGTGCGTTCGTAATAGTCAGTAGAAAGCTCGACACCGTAAGCCAATTGGTGCTCTGCATTTGCTGCATAAATCGTATTGGTGAAGTCACCACGGAAGCCTATTGTTTCGTCGATGAAGGTTTTGTGTTCCAGCTCGCGACGTTTGGTGATCAAACCATTGTGATCCACTTGGCGCATTAAACGATTGGTGTCTTCCACGACTTCGGTGTGACGCCAGTAAACTTTGGTATCCAACTCTTCGAACCAAGTTGGATTAATCGGTGTCACCTCCGCACCAATGTAAGCGCTGTACTCTTCAGAGGTTTCATCTTCAGCAAAGTCTTCAATATGCCAAATGCCATCAGGTTGAATGGACGGTGATCCCTCCAAACGCTCTTGATTCTGGGTGTAGAGTTCCGCTTTGGCTTTCAACATCACCTCTTCATTGAAAAAGTGGTTGATCGTATAAGCACCGCTGTAACCATCGAGGTCGCGGTTATACAAATCTTCATCAAAGTTACGTGTCTCTTGTCCTTGCCAGTATGAAACGTTAAACAAACTCTCTGTATCACCGGAACGGAAAGCTAGATTACTCGTGCCTTTGTACTTGTTGCTGATATCGGTGTAAGTACCGGAAACATCGGTGTAGAAGTCTTTGTCTTTTAAGAAATCACCCGGCTGGCTGGATTCTAAAATCACCACACCGCCGATCGCGCCAGAGCCATGCACCGAAGAACTTGCCCCTTTAATGATTTGCAGCGATTCAAAATTGGATAAATCAAAAGTATCTCGCCCAACGGCATCATTAATGTCATTCGCACCGAAGCCATCCGCAGAACGAATGCCATCACGAACGATCATAATGCGGTTACCCGTCATACCACGGATGGTAATGTTTTGCGGACGTCCTGCACCGCCCGTCACGCTTACACCAGGTTCGTTACGCAGCACGTCATATAGCTCGGTCTCGCCTCTTTCTTCGATTTGCTCGTTTGTGATAACCGCGACACTACCTGCCACTTTTGACAATGGCTGATCGATTTTATTGGCGGTTACCACCACCTCTTCCATTGAGAAAACCTTAGATTCGGCGTGCACTTGACTGGCAGCAAGTACCGAAAGTACTGCCGCTGACACTGGGGTAAGCTTCATTTACTGCTCCGCTTTAGATGTTTTAATGAGTGATAGTAGAAATGCGTATTCTTTTGCTTGTTGTTCTTGCGCTTGTCGCGGGTCCATTTGGTGGCCCGAATTAAAATTAGTTTGCAACAAGTACGGCCCGTTGCGCTCACTTAACGCTGAAACTTTAGCGAGATACTTAGCGCCTTCCCAATATGGCACGCGCTGATCGATTAAACCGACTTGAACAAACATGGGTGGGTAAGCGTCTTTATGGATATTGAGAATCGGATCGTACGCCTTCATTAACGCCAATTGTTCAGGTTTGGTTGGGTTACCCCATTCGCCATACTGCTGTGTGGTAAGCGGAAGTGAGGTATCCGACATACTTGCAACCACATCAACAAAAGGCACTTTAAGTACGACACCTGAAAACAATTTAGGATCTTGATTAACCGCTCCGGCCACCAACGTGCCACCAGCACTAGAACCGATGGCGAAAACCTCTCTATTGCCACGTTCGAATGTTTGCAGCGCCTTCGCGGCCGCGACAAAATCACCAATAGAATTGGCTTTTCGCACACCACGGCCTTGCTCGTGCCATTCATCGCCAAAGTACCCACCGCCACGGACATGGGCGATAGCGTAAATCACACCTTGGTCGAGTAAACTGATAACCTGAGGCATAAAGTACGGTTTCATCGTAAAACCATACGCGCCGTAACCGTAAATCATCACAGGAGATTGTGGGTGCAATTTGTCTTTGCGATACGCCAAAGAGACCGGGACAGAAACCCCGTCGTGCTTAATAAAAATACGTTGGGATACATAACGCTGACTATCAAAGTCTTGGTAAGCATCTTGAGAGTACAAGGATTTATTCAGCGTTTTTACATCGAACTCTTCCCACTGAGGAGGCGTAGTCATCGACATGCTTCGGATACGAATCTTGTTTGATTCAAAATCGCCCAACGTGCTTAGCCAAGCGACATGACCATCGTGTTCCAATGGCAGTATCACTTTTTCCTGACCTTGGTAAGAATACACCGTCAAAGTCGACACATTGTTTGGCTTGCTAAGTGCCACAACTCCTGCATCATAAAGGTAGAACTGTTCAAGCGGCTCACGAGGATTGGTAAAGCGTTGCCATGTTGCGCCAAGCGGTGCGAGTTCGGCTTGGTAAAGGGCGAACTTTCCTTCCAGGTTGCTTTTAAGATAAATGTAACCTTTCGCCACATCCGCGTAATATTCAACACCCACTTCAGGCTTTCGCAATGAATCTGAGACAGTGCCCGTTTCTAGATCGACAAGCTTCTGCTCTGTTGTTGACTCGTTGTTGCTTTGCAGCACAGCATAACGGCTATCTGCCGCACGATAGAAAGAAAGTAACCAATCTGACTTGGGTTCATTCCATAGGACTGTTTTTGCCAAAGATTCAGTGGAGATACTTAAGATCTGATGAGGTCGCTGAGTGCGCTTTTCCTTTGCAACGAGGAATGCCACTTTTCCGTTAGGTGATAACAATACGCCACTATCGACGTGCGTCGCCAGTTCCGTAGATTGACCGGAGAGTAAATCAACAACCACAGCACGATATTGTTCGCTGCCGTCGATATCTTCCGTGAAAAGTAGCGTGTCACCATTCACTTGCCATTGACCAAGTTGGTAGTACTGATGCGCAGATTGTCGTTCATCGAAATCGAACACCACGTTTTCTGGTGCATGTTGACTCGCACGGGATAATAGTAAGTAACGACCATCGCGACGCATTAGCGTCCACTCTCTTCCACTCACGATCGACCATGGCTTATCACCTTTGTCTGCCACCATGGTATCCCACTGCGTTAGTAGGTTTTTTGTCAACGTCTGATAACTTTTTTGGTGCTGTTCAGTTTTGTGGTTTTGTTCTGTTAGGTAGGTAAGAACTCGCTCATCTTTACGAGCATCATCTCGAAGCCAGTTGAAATCATCAGCAGCAAAGCCAGAACTAGAGGTAATTATGAGCCCTAAAAAAACATGAGTAAATTTCATATAGAGAGCGAATTCATTTATAGGATTAATACAATGGCGCGTATTCTGCCCCCAAATAAAAATGAGATCAATTATCATTTTCATAATCATGTGAGATTTTATCTAGTGTGTGAGGAAAAACGTTTGCTTTGACCGAGGTTATAAAACTTAATAACTTCCTAAATTAGCGTTCTATGCTGTTTATATACAACCAGACAGATATAAAAGCTGACTAACGAGTGAGTATGGAAAGACGCGATTTCACCTAGCGACAGACATAAAAAATCCGAGTGCGAACACTCGGATTTTTAAGAACTAAAATCAATGGGAAACTACAGCAGCTTTTACTCTTCAGAGCTCGGTGCCGCTGGTTTTTTCTTAGGGATGAAGACATCATCACCCACAGATACGTTTTTGTAGAAGCTCTTGTCACGCTTAGCTGGTTTTTTCGCCGATTTTTTCGCTTGAGGGCGAGCTTTCTTTGCGGTCGCTTTCTTATTGCGGAAATCTGGTTTAGGTGGCTTAAGGCCTTTAAACTTACCTTTCAAATCTTCGAACAATGAAAACTCAAGATCTTGTTGTAGGTATGCTTCTACACGTTTAAAGCTATCCCAGTCTTTTGGACCAACAAGAGAGATTGCATCCCCTTTATTTCCAGCACGACCAGTACGACCAACTCGGTGTACGTATTCTTCGGTATGCTTTGGCATATCGAAGTTGATGACGTGTGTCACAGTTGCAATATCCAAGCCGCGGGAAGCAACATCAGTCGTTACAAGGATCTTAAATACTGCGCGCTCAAACTGACTCATAATGGTGTTACGTTGAGTCTGGTTCAAGTTACCACTTAGTGCTACAGCCTTCAGTTTCTTTTCGTTCAGCTTTTCTGTTAGTCGCTCAGTATCATCACGCGTTGCCGTAAAGATAATAACTTGACGGTATTCAGCCTCAGAAAGAACACGAGCTAAAATTGCCTCTTTATGATCTAGGTGATCACACAAGTAAAATTTTTGCGTGATATCTTTATGTTCTTCGTTAGAAACGCCGATAGCAATTCGCTTTGGCGCATTGAGCATTTCAGCCGCGATTTCATTGACGTCTGCATGATCTAATGTCGCAGAGAACATCAACGTTTGACGACGACGATGCTTGGCTGCTTTATGAATGCGACGAAGCTCTGGTGCAAAGCCCAAATCCAACATACGGTCTGCTTCGTCAAGAATCAGCGTTTCCAAACCATCCAGATAAAGCGAACGATGATCTAAGTGATCAGCCAAACGTCCTGGTGTCGCCACGATAAATTTCGGGTAACGACGCAGAGCTTTTACCTGATCGTTAAAGTTCTCACCACCCAAAATCAGTGCTGCTTCATAAGATAGGCCAGCTAGCATAGAACGAAGCTCACCATATACTTGTTTCGCTAGCTCACGAGTAGGAGCAAGGATTACCGCGCGAGGGTCTTTCGCAGAAAACGATTTTGTCTTTAAAGACTTATGAAGCATTGGCAATACAAACGCCAAAGTCTTGCCCGAACCTGTTTTCGAAGATGCCAATAGATCCTTGCCTGCAATCGCAACAGGAATCGCCTGTTGCTGAATGTCAGTCGCTTTTTTAAAATCGTAGTGTTTTAGGTTCTTCAACAATCGGTTGTCTAGGCCTAGATCTTTAAATTGCAAAGTATTCTCCAATAAATCAGTCAGCGTCTGAGCGCTCTGTAGTGTCGTTTCCGCTCTAACGCAGCAAAAAAATAAAGCTCGGTATAATACCGCAAATCATAGGAGTATAGATAGAGATCACACAAACTAATTCCCTGTGGTAACGGTAAAACATCATTTGTGGCTCAGTTCAGAGCAAAGACTAGCCTTTTTGATGAGCAGCTGGACAGGAAGTTTAGAGAAAAGCCGTTCAAATATGCCTTCTATCCATCAACAAAACGACTTAAATAGCAGTTATTTGGGCCAATAAACTTTCATTTGTGTCAATATCGTCTAAATTATTGATATCAGGAACGTGGCAAATACACCTGCTATGAAAACTGTTGTGAGAACGAAATAAAGGATAGGTAGTTAAACTTTGTTAAGTTCAGGTAAAAGTTGACGTCAGGTACTCCATGAAATTCTTGGGTTTTTTTGACTTTTGCTACATCATGTACTGATAAAATGTAACCACATTTAACCTCGCTACTGTATAAAATAATAGTTAGTGGCGAGACTTTCACTATAAGCAAGGAGTTCTTATATGAACAAAACGTTGATCGCAGCTGCAGCAACTTCAGTACTTCTACTAGCCGGTTGTGCTTCTTCTGATGACGCAGCTACAGCAAATGCAGCAAAATTAGACGAACTAAGCAACCAAGTTAGCCAACTAAGCCAAGACGTACAAGCTCTTCAATCTGACGTTCAAAAATCAGGCGCAGCAGCAATGGCTGCTCAAGAAGAAGCTGAGCGTGCTAACGAGCGTATCGATAACATCGCTCAGTCTTACACTAAGTAAGATTTGATACCGCGTCTTAACGCCCGTTAAGGCGCGGTTATTTCGACAGGAACCCCATTCTGTGCAGCGATTGCTGCTTTAGCCTTCACGTTTTTCATACCGAATTCATCCAGCCACCACTTTAACTCTTTCGGCACTTTGAGTTCATCTTTCTCGCCATTACTACGAGTCAAAGGCTCATGTGCTTCTAAGAACACACTTCTGTCAGGCTCAAGTGTCATTTTGATAGGCTGGTTAATGATGTTAACGTCTTCGCCGTTACGAACCTTGTCAAATAACCACTCAATGTCACTTGGGTCCATACGAATACAACCCGCGCTGACTCGCATACCAATCCCAAAGTCCTTGTTGGTACCATGAATTAGGTATTCGCCATTCCCGTAAGCTAAACGCAATGCAAACATACCAAGTGGATTATCAGGCCCCGCAGGAACAACGGCTGGTAGGTCAATGCCCTTTGCTTTGTACTCGGCACGAATAGAGGCTGGAGGAGTCCATGTAGGGTTCGGTCGTTTTTGGCTGATACGCGTTGTCATTACTGGGGTATCGCGCCCTATTCGGCCAATTCCGACAGGAAATACATGGACAATATCCTCTCCTTTCGGAAAGTAATATAAGCGCAGCTCGGCTAGATTAATAACGATACCTTTATAAGGTACGTCTGGGAGGATTAGCTGTGTCGGAATAGTAAGAACATGCCCCTCTTCTGGTAAGAAGGGATCCACGCCTTTGTTTGCGGCCATTAAACCTAGCATACCCACATCGTAGAGCTTAGCGATATTTGCCATGGTTTCGCCTTCTTGAACGACGTGGTTTTCAAGGCGACCAATTAAACGGCTTCCATCCTCTGGTAATTCGTACATCTTAGCGAATGATAGACCACTCACTAAAGATAACGACACAGATAGCAGGGTACGTTTTGCGAAACTCATTGATCGCTTTTTGCTAAGCATTTCACTCTATTCCTTGGCACTTTTAAAGAGCTGTAAGGTTATCTCTCTTTCTGTCTTGTGATCAACCATCGGCTTGTGATATTCCAGTAAAGAAAAGCCCTCCCAAGTCCAAGGTTTATGGATGTATTTGTTCGGTACACTTTTGATTTCTGGTACCCAGTGGCGCACAAATTCACCATTAACATCGAACTTTTCGCCTTGGCTTATCGGGTTGAAAATACGAAAGTATGGCTGCCCGTCACAGCCCGTAGAGGCAGACCATTGCCAGCCACCATTGTTCGCTGCAAAATCGCCGTCCACCAGCTTACTCATGAAGTACGCTTCTCCCCATCGCCAATCAATATGTAAGTCCTTGGTAAGAAAGCTCGCGACAATCATACGTAATCGGTTGTGCATCCAGCCTGTTTGATTGAGCTGACGCATTGCTGCATCAACGATTGGGTATCCTGTTGTTCCTGTCTTCCATCGCTCAAAGGCTTTCTCATCATAGGACCACTGGATTTTATCCTCCCAATCGATAAATCCTTTGCCTTTGACGAGTTTTGGTTCGAAAACCAATAGGTGCTGATAAAACTCACGCCAAATGATCTCACTTAACCAAGTTGCTTTCCCTTCTGTAAGGTCATTTTGTTGATTTTCAGCATACAAACGAGCAATACACTGCCTTGGTGATAGCGCGCCAATCGCAAGGTATGGAGACAGTTGGCTAGTGCCATCAAAAGCTGGAAAGTCTCGCTCGCTTTGATACGCGTCACTGCGCTCCCGTGCAAATTCCCTAAGCTGCTTCAAAATATCATTAGTCGAAGCCAGCCAGTCTTCACTGGATTCTCGAGGATAACTAAATGTGAAGCTTGAATTAAATCGAGCCGACTCTAATTGTTCGAGTACCTTTTTATTGAGTGGCGCTTGCTCGTGAGGTTTTACTACCGTCGGCATATGGAACTGCGTTAACCAAGCACGCTTGAATGGCGTAAATACCTTAAAATATTCGCCTTGCTTATTAAGAACCGTCGTTGGCGCGTGCACACATTTGTCATGAAACAGTTCAAATTCGATATCGTGAGAAGCTAACGCTTCACTTACTTGTGTATCGAGCTCTCGTTCGTTCACCTCATAGTGAATGTTTGCCATGACAGACGTGGCTTCAAGTGTTTCCGCCCACCCACTAATCACATCTGTACAATCGGAAAACGACGGCACCTCTTTGTACAAAAAAGGAATATTAAGGCTTTCAAGCTCCTCGTTAAGACAGGCTAAGCGACGAGCAATGAGGTCTGCCTGCATCGGCGCCATGTGATGCTCCCGCCACTGCTCTGGCGTCGCGATAAAGCAAGCGACGACAGGCTGACCTGAATCCAATGCCGCTTTGAGTGCCGTGTGGTCTAACGTACGCAAGTCACGTCGAAACCATACTAAAATCATGGTAGCTCCTATCTTTTGTCTACTAAGTTAGGTGTAATTTCTCTATCACTTCAGAGCACCCCATCCGATCACCTAACTGTGCGTGAAGCATTTTGATGGACGCTACTTGTTTAGCAGCTAGTGCTTTATTGGAGAAAAGGTAGATAAACGAACCATTTTCAATGACCTCATGATCTAGTAGACCAGAAACATCATCAACCTTATCGATCAAAGTCGTGTGATACCCTTGTTCACAAAGCTTCGCTGCTTGAATCCAACTCTCAGATTCTCTGTTTTGTTCAAAACTAATGAGCAGACACTTTCCTTTGGAAGCGGCTTTGTTTTCAGAATCGATTACAAGGGCAAGTCGAGTGATCAAACAAGTCTGAAATAACCCCACCTGCAAGGATCGCAACGATCCTTTTACCATATCTAGCGCATCAAATACTGGGCTAATAAACTGATCAATAACGAGTTTTAGTGGGTACTCTCTAAGAACAGAGGCAAGTAAACTCTCTGCTTTTCCTCGATTCAGGGTAGACAGCGCAAGCAGCATGTTTTCAACTTCTTCGAGTGTGCGAACCTCGCTTTTGACTTCGACATCGGCGCTTTTTCCTAGCAGCCCCTTCACTTTACCAATCGAAATCCCCTTCGCGAGCCAGCTCTGGACTTCGCGAATCGTATCGAGATCTTGCTGGCGATAAAGTCTGTGTCCTTTTTCAGTTCGCTGAGGTTGGATCAAGTTGTATCTTCGTTGCCAAGCTCTCAGCGTAACTGGTTTTACACCCGTGATTTCTGCGACATCTCGGATCGCGTATAGTTTTTCTTCTGAACTACAAACCATAGCGTAATCTCATCTCCTGCGGATACGGTTCTAAAAACTTCTGTTTTGCTAAATACTCGTCTGGGTAAGTATTTAAGTAATGCTTAATCAATGTAAGTGGTGCTAGCAGAGGCAGCATTCCGATACGGTAGTCGTGAATCACTGTCGCTAACTCTTCTTTTTCTTCTTTAGTTAGTGAGCGTTTGAAGTACCCTTGTAAATGCATCAACACATTTGTGTTGTTTTTGCGGCTAGCCCGATTCGTTAACGCCTTCATAAGTCCTAAACGATACTCTTGGTAAAAGTCTTCAATTTCATAATTAGCGACATCGGCAACTAAGCGGCCAAGGGAGCGGTATGACTCTGGGTGGTGTGCCATTAACGTCAGTTTGTAGCGCGAATGAAAGTCGATGATTTTGCCACGAGTAGGCTCACCATCCATCGAGTCGTAAAAGTCATTTAGACAAAATACTCGAGTAATAAAGTTTTCTTTCAATACAGGGTCGTTAAGTCTGCCATCCTCTTCAACAGGCAACCAAGGCATTTTTTGCATCAATGTTTGTGTATACAAGCCAACACCTTCTTTCGCAGCACTGTTCTTGCTGTAAACCTTGACTCGCTCCATGCCACAAGTTGGTGACTTGGCACAAACGATGTAACCACAAAGCTGCTCGCTTTGAAGTTCATCTACTTTATTGGCCGAGTAAGTGAGCATATTGTCGGTATGATCATTTTCTGGATTTTTGGTTTCAACCAATGCAACACGCTCTTCATTAGAAACAAGACGAATTGTTGGACGGGGTACTGGCATACCTACGCCGACTTCAGGGCATACCGAAACAAAGTCAAAATACGGGCTGAGCTCTTTAGTCACAAAGTTGCTCACCTTATGACCAGAGTCAAAACGCACTCGTTCACCCAAAACACACGAACTGATACCTACTTTGATTGAAGATTCCATGATGACGCATCCCTATACAAAAAGTTTTGTTGTATAACTTATAGCAAGCCTTTCCAGATTGTACAAGAAAATAAGTTGTACAATTTAATCGTTTTACTTCACTCGAAAGTATTTCGATCAACCAGCTTTCAGAAAAAAGTTTGGCCCAAAAACAAAGAATTTGTGCGCGCAATCGACAAACTGCTCAAAAGCAAATCGATTGATCTTTTGGTTTCAACAGATTTAGTTATCAATAGGAGTTGCAGTTTCTAAATGCGTGGTTTTTGTGACTAAGCTCTCAAGGGGCTACTGTACGTCCCGATATTATTGCCTCAACGAAAACGAACAAGTTCAACAGAATTGGTAATAGCGTTCTATAATAGAGGCGTTTTATCAAAACAAAACTTTGGAGAGCACTTATGGCAACCCCACACATTAACGCACAACCAGGTGATTTCGCTGAAACAGTTCTAATGCCAGGCGACCCGTTGCGCGCTAAATACATCGCTGAAACGTTCCTAGAAGATGTGAAACAAGTTTGTGACGTTCGCAACATGTTCGGCTTTACTGGCACTTACAAAGGCAAAAAAGTTTCTGTAATGGGCCACGGCATGGGTATCCCGTCTTGCTGTATCTACGTACACGAGCTAATCGCTGAATACGGCGTGAAAAACGTTATCCGTGTAGGTAGCTGTGGTGCAGTACGTGACGACGTGAAACTAATGGACGTTGTTATCGGTATGGGTGCTTCTACAGACTCTAAAGTTAACCGTATCCGTTTCAACAACCACGATTTCGCAGCAATCGCTGATTACGGTCTTCTAGAAGAAGCGGTTAACCAAGCACGCGCTCAGGAAGTGCCTGTAAAAGTAGGTAACGTATTCTCTGCAGATCTGTTCTACACACCAGAAGCAGACATCTTCGAGAAGATGGAAAAACTAGGCATCCTAGGTGTAGACATGGAAGCGGCTGGTATCTACGGCGTAGCAGCTGACCTAGGCGCGAAAGCACTGACTATCCTGACAGTTTCTGACCACATCATCCGTGGTGAAAAACTAAGCTCAGAAGAGCGTCAGAAGTCGTTCAACGACATGATGAAAGTTGCACTAGAAACTGCAATCAACATCTAAGAACAAATAGTAAGTAATAATTTGCAGCCAGAGTTATGCTGGCTGCCCGAATTATCCCGAGGGGGCGATTGTGTCTAACGGCGAACTGCCAAAAGACGCAGATGGGTTACAACTCAACTTTTGTAAAACATTGGCGTGTGACAACTTTGGATTGAGTGATGCAAAGCGTTACGTTCTGCAACATGCGAACCCTAAGCGTCCGGCGATGGTATGCCGTGAATGTGGAGCTTTCCCCCCCTTACTTAATAATCGCGATGTCGTGAACGAACTTCATCGCCTGCGGCACGTCCACAGTGACGGGTTGCCTGCTTGCCGTAATGATGATTGCGACAACTTTGGACTCTCTGTCCACACTCACAAACACCTCTATCACGCTTTCGGTTACAGTGGCGATCGCCAACGTTACCGCTGTAAAGTGTGTCAAAGTACCTTTGTCGACAAGTGGTCTGGTGCCAACAAGAAGCTTCAATTTCAAGAGAACTTGATGGGTTTATTGTTTACGGGATATTCCGTACGAGAAATCTGCCGTAAGCTTAGTATTAACCCAAAAACCTTTTACGACCATGTTGACCATATAGCTAGCCGCTGCCGCCGCAAGCTTGCAACCATTGATGCGCGCTGGGTAAACCACGCGACGCATTATGAATTGGCCTCAAACTATATTGCATTGCAACCGAACAGCAATAACGGTGTATATTGGATTGTTTCTGGCGAAGCGCACTCTGGCTATATTCTTTGCCAGCACGTCAATTATTCCGCTGACGAAGAGCCAATCGCAACGCTCGATCATAATCCTTACGATGAGGTGTCTCGTTTTGTTTCCCAGGAGTACGTAGCGGAAGCAAGTGAGCCGCTTGCGGAACCTTCTCATCAACTCAGAGAGCGAATTGACCAAAAATACCAAACAATTTTGGCTCGCGGTAACGTAGAAGATCCTCTTGGTAATCTATCTGTATTTCATTACCCTTCAAAAGGGGCATTAGTCCGTCCGCCATACACCTCGTATGCACACTATTTGCACGTACTTGATATGTGCTGCCCAAACAAACGTGTATCTCTATACATGCCTCAAGATCCCCTACTACGTTCGGCTGCACTGAGCGTTTGTTTACCTCGCATTAAAGAGAAAAGTGTCGACTTGATGTACGTAGAAGAGGACGCTAGTTGGGACATGAGCACTCCCTTTGGCAAAGTCGATATCGCCTATATGAGTTGGTGGCGCGATCGTTGGGCAATCTCTAGTCAAAACGAAAACCACAAAGGCATTTGCTACCTCGCTGGCGATCAAAATGAGCCTGAAAAATGGTTTAACGTTGCGACAACTCGTCATGTGAAGTTTTATCAAAACCGCTTTCAGATTCTTTTCGAAAGCTTCATTAACGAGCCACGTCGCAAATTACGACCTGCTGGTATTTTACCTCTTTTAGATATATTCAGAGCTTGGCATAATTTGTGCTATCAGGATAAACAAGGTCTTACCGCTGCACAAAGGTTAGAAGTCTCTGATGCACCTTTGACAATCAAACAGCTCCTATCGTAGCTATTCTATTGGTAATTTAGATGTAGTAATTAGGGGTTGTAACGGTATACATTACGGCCCCTGATCGTTTACCAAAACGTTATCCGCATCGCTTTGGTAAAGAAACATGCATCTAACCACTTAATATTAGGTGTGATTTCCAGTTCGATAGTCATGGATGTGAACGTTGGATAAAAACCAAATTCAGCTAGAAGATGATCTCACTAAGCTTAAAGGCCAAATAAAATCGGCCCCTAAACATACCTTTAATATTGCGCAGCAATATCGTATCCGCGCGGAACAAATTTTATTTGTGGACGGAGAGATCAAAGCCTTACTCATCATGGCGCAATGCTGTTGGTGCCTAATGGATTACCGACAAGGCTTAAAACTCGTCAAAGACGCTTACAGCAAACAAACACAGCTTGAAACCGACGATCATCTCCCGGAAATTCTCCATCTTTTTGCACTCCAATATTGGGGCCAAGCAAAGTATTATTCCGCGCAACAATATTGGATTAATGCGCTCGAACAATCTGCTCTTGTTGATGATGTTGAAATTCAAATCGAATCTCTAATTGGGCTTGGTAATGTATGGCGCATCACTAATGAACACCAACTTGCCGCTTCAACTCATGAGTTAGCCGTTAAAGTGGCAAACAATGTTCGTATTGCTTGGTTAGAAGGCAAAGCGCGCATCCTATTAGCTTGGGACTATTACTTACTAAATAAGTTTGTCGAGATGCTTACGGTACTGGATGGAGCAACCGAAGTATTAAAAGATCATGATGACAGTACGTGGCAAGCCGAGATCTGGGACTTTAAAGGGTTAGCACTGCTTGGACTAGAACGCCTTGATGCGGCCGAAGAAGCCACCCAAAAAGCCCACCAGCTCGCCATTGAGCATGACCTCGTTTGGATGAAAGCACACTCTTTTATTAGCCGAGCAAGACTTGAGCTTTTGCGCCAAAATACAGACAGCGCTGCCAAGTTGCTACTTGCAGCAGAAGAGTCTGCACTCAGTTTCGACCACGGTGAGCTACTCAGCCAAATTTGCTTCCAACAATCACGAGTCGCTGAAGAACAAGGTGACTTTGAGTCTGCGTTTAACGCGTTCAAGAAATACCGTAAGCACGCACTCAAAATGCTCAAAGAACAAACTCATCGAATCAGCATGGATAAAGCAAGAGGCTCTAAACGCCAACTAGAGCAGCGAGCACGTAAGCTGATCAATCATATTCGCTCTCAACACGAATACGACCCTGAAAAACAGTTCTCTAATGTTGTTTCTGAGACCTACTGGTGGGAACAGTTAGTTTTGTTTAAAACGGAGCTCAAACGCTCTAACCACGCCATCATTATGATTCAGCATTCAAACCCCGAAGTTCTCGATGTTTGTACCGAGCTCGTTCATGCATTGACAACCTCCAGCGACCTCATCTCGAGAATTTCCAGTAACAGGCTAGCAATGTTAATTGCAGAAAAAGGTCAAGCAGCAGAAGAGGTCTACCGCACTGTCCAAGCGATGTTAGACATCTATCCATGGAAGCGACGCGGAATCAAAGGCCCTAAACCGATACTGTATTTGCAAGATATCCTGACCTTCCCATTCACGTTAGAACAGCTCGAAGAAAGTTATATTGAGGTAATGAAGAATGGAACAACTGCTTAGCAAGGTGACTGACGCAGGTATCGATCCTTCTTCCGTTTCAGGTGAAGAAGCGATTACGCTATGGGAACACATAGGGTTACATATTGCGTCAACAAACCGTGAGAAAGCGCATTGCTATATCATTAGCGCCGAGTATCGAAGAGAGATCAAACAGCTCAACGACAGCATTAGTGAATTGAAACAAGCGCTTGAGTTGCTTGTTTTACCAGAGGATGTAGAAGATATTCTTTCTGTGAAAGCAAGCTTGAGTGAGCGTTTAGTTGAAGTAGGTGACTACAATGCGGCATTAACCGAGTATGTTGCTTCAACCAATATCGCCGTCGAGTACGGCTATATTGATGAGTACGTATTGGCCATTATTGGAATGGGTAATTTGTGCGATGCCTATGGGGATCACCAACGTGCATTACGTTATTATCAAAAAATAGATGCTATCGATCACGCTATTGGCAGTCGATCCCTACGCCTTCGTTACAAGCTGTACATGCTTGCCTGCTATATCAGCTTGAACCGTACCGCAGACGCCAAAGAGCTATTGAGTGAATGTGAAGAACTGAGCATTCTCGTCAGTGATAAAAACCTCGCCGCACAAATTCACCTCTACCGAGCCAAATTACATCGTCTGCAAGAAGACTACCCCAATGCGTTGCTGGCTATTTCGAATGTTCAGTATACAACGGGTAGTGCCACTACATACTGGTTATCCACGATGGTCAAAATTGAGACTGCGTATTGTCTAAACGGTGTAGGGCACACTTCTTTAGCTAATTTAACGTTGGACTCCATCAGTAAAAGGATTCAAAAGCAGCTATCTCCTATCGTTACTCAGCATTTTTATAACGCGATGAGTCAAGTTTACGCCTCTCAAGGGTTGTATCAAGAAGCATTAAATTGTGAAAAAAAAGCGCATAGAATCGAATCTGATCTTGTAAAACATATTCCGATCGGTGAGTTAGGGTCTGCTCAACTACGCCGACTTTCACGCTTTGAGTTACAACTCAAACTCATTTTGTCAGAGCTAGAAAACAAAGAACTAAAAGAAACCACCAAGCAGCATAAAAATACTGTTGCTCAGCTACAGCAGGACGTCTTTACCGATCCACTTACGTCTTTACACAACCGACGCTGGTTAGAAGTTAAACTAAAAGATCTACTTCTGCACGATACTGCATTTGCATTGATGGTCATCGATATCGATCACTTCAAATCCATCAATGACGAACTAAGCCACTTGGTGGGCGACAAAGCGATCAAAAGTGTGTCACAGGAACTGGCGTCCTACTTCAGATTTAAAGGCGCATCGTGCGTACGATTTGGTGGTGAAGAGTTCCTCGTGATCCTTGAGAATACCCAACTGGAACGCGCAGAAATGCATGCCGAGAATTATCGTGAACGGATTTATCAATATGGTTGGGACGATATTCTTGGTGAACGGGGGCTGACCGTATCCATAGGGATTACCTTGCATCGAGAAGGCGAGAATACTCAGCGAACTTTTTATCGTGCAGACAAAGCTCTTTATCGCGCCAAAGCCAACGGCAGAAACCAAGTCTGTACCGAACTTTAAACCATGCCCCGGTTGACATCTGGGGCTTTGTTATACTTTTTACTTATCCTTCCTCTATCACTTCACTGTTTGTTTAAATAAGTACTCAGCAACACCTTAACTGCCAATAAACATCAGTGGATACTTACATCGCATAAACATAATTCCTACATAAAAACCGCTTGATTCATCTGTAGTTAAGACAAATACTTAAATTGTTAATTTACGTAGATTTTCCATTTCGCAATAAGCACAGGTAGGTAAGATGTTTCTAGACTATTTTGCACTTGGGTTACTCATCTTCGTTGCTTTAGTGATCTTTTACGGAATCATTGTCATTCATGATATTCCATATGAAATCGCCAAAGAGAGAGAGCACCCGCACCAAGACGCAATTCACTACGCTGGCTGGGTCAGCCTTTTCACTTTGCATGCGCTGTGGCCATTTTTATGGATCTGGGCAACATTATGGCGCAAGGAACGCGGCTGGGGTTTTAAACAACTAGAACAAGAAACACACGACATTCATCACCGCCTTGAAGAACTCATCGATGAAGTCAACGAACTCAAAAACGAAGTATCGATGTTGAAACAACAAAAGATTCAGCAAAAGCCTTTGCCTGAACAAAGTAAAGAGGACGAATAATGGACTTATTGCTGATTCTGACTTACGCAGCTCTTTGTATTGCCATTTTTAAAATTTTCAATATTCCTCTAAACAAATGGACCGTTCCAACCGCCGTACTTGGCGGCGTAGTGTTAGTGGGCACACTCGTGCTGCTTATGAACTACAACCACCCATTTACTCAATTGGGTAACCAAGTGTTCCCGACTACGCCTATCGTCTCTGGCGTGCGTGGCCGCGTGGTGGAAGTGCCAGTCCAGGCCAACCAACCGCTCAAAACGGGCGATATTCTTTTCAAAATCGATCCTGTGCCTTTTGAAGCAGAAGTTGCTCGCCTGGAAGCGAAAGTCAAAGAAGCAAGCCAAGGTGCGTTGGGCTTAGAGTCGGATCTAAGAGAGGCAGAAGCTGCTGTATTGAAAGCGCAAGCGGACAGAGATAAAGCACAAAGGGAATTCAGCCGATATCAAAGGGGCTTTGATCGTGGCGCGTTTACTGAACAAGATTTGGATACTCGACGCCAAGCGTATAAAGCGGCAGAAGCCATGTTAGACGTTGCGATTTTGCAACAAGAACAAGCGCAAATCGCTCTGGACTCTGAAATCGGAGGCGAAAATACCCAAGTCGCGCAACTTCTTGCCGAGCTGCGTAAAGCAGAGTTTAACCTAGAGCAAACCGTCGTTCGTGCGCCAACCGATGGTTACGTTACGCAATTGGCTTTGCGTCCTGGTGTTATGGCTGTGCCGTTGCCACTTGCCCCGGCAATGACCTTCGTACATACCGAAGACATTACGTACACCGCGGCATTCAGACAGAACTCATTACAACGCTTGAAGCCAGGCTTTGAAGCAGAATTTATGTTCCGCGCAATTCCGGGCAAAGTGTTCCGTGGCGAAGTCATTGACGTGATTCCAGCCATTGGTGAAAGCCAAATTCAAGCGCGAGGCGCTCTGCTTGGGACTGATGCCTTGCGCACGAGCGGACGTGTTTTTGCGAAGCTGAAAATTACCGACGACTTGAGTGGATACCACCTACCAATGGGTACTGCGGTTGAAGTTGCAGTTTATTCAGACAGCTTTACTCACGTATCAGTGATGCGCAAAGTTCTTATTCGTATGAAGAGCTGGCAGAACTATTTATACCTCGACCATTAATGAACATATAGCGCATTCATTTATCGGTAAAAATAACATCAAACAGTGTAATCAGGGGCTGACGATCAGCCCCTGATTCATTCTAGCCATCCAGATAGATAGCATTCCCACTTTTATTAATATTCTGTATAATGCGCGCCTTATTTTTAATGCTTGCTAAAACCAAAGCCAGTCAAAGGGATGCGTGAATCAAATCACACATTTCCTGAAGAAAAATAGAGCAAACAATAAGCAGCTTGGTTGTTTTGAATATATGTTACACAATCAAATAACTAACGCTTTCCGACAAAACAATTAAACGTTCTTTAAAATCGACTATTGAACTGAGGTTATCTATGAATCTTTCCGCTAAAACTGTTGTGGTTATTGCAATCGGTGCTGCTCTTTACGGTATCGGCGGCTTACCTATGTTTGGCATCCCTGTGTTTGCAAACACAACGCTAAAACCAGCAATGGCAGTATTAGCATTGTTCTCAGTACTATTTGGACCACTTGTTGGCTTCTTGGTTGGTTTTATTGGTCACTGGGTTACTGACCTATTTGCAGGTTGGGGCGTATGGCTCACTTGGGTACTTGGTTCAGGTATTGTTGGTTTGATTATCGGTCTATTCCCTTCTCTAACGCGCTACCGTTTGGAGAAAGGTGATTTCAATATGAAAGACTTCGCGTTATTCGTAGTACTTGCGCTATTAGGCAACGTATTTGGTTACGGTTGCTCTGCATTCCTCGACACGATTTTATACGCAGAACCGTTCACTAAAGTGTTTACCCAGCTTTCTATTATCGCGATCGGTAACACCATTCTTATTGCTATTGTTGGCTTCTTCATTCTTAAATCTGTCGCTAAACGTAACAAGCAAAGCCGTAACTTAACAGAGGCTTAATGTCGAATGACAATCGAATTTTCTAACTTCTCTTTTAGATATGAGTCGCTGGACAAACCGACGCTAAAAAATATCAATCTAAGGATAGAGAAAGGAGAGAAAATCGTCATTATCGGTCCAAGTGGTAGTGGTAAATCTACCCTTGGGCAATGTCTTAACGGACTGATCCCACACGCAATCAAAGGGGAAACCAGTGGAACATTGACCATCAATGGTCAAGACACCGCCCCTTTCGACATGCACCAATACACTGAGCAAGTTGGCACCGTACTGCAAGATACGGACAGCCAATTTGTCGGTTTGAGCATTGGCGAAGACATTGCATTTGCGCTGGAGAACCAGCTAACTTCAAATATCGACATGTACCCATTGGTCAAAGCCACGGCCAAAATGGTCGACTTGGAACAGATGCTAGAACGCTCACCCCACGATTTATCTGGCGGGCAGAAACAGCGTGTTTCTTTGGCGGGCATTCTCGTCGATGATGTCGATATCCTTTTGTTTGATGAACCACTAGCTGCGCTTGACCCTAAAACGGGAAAA
Source organism: Vibrio sp. 1457 (assembly GCF_033340195.1). Taxonomy (NCBI): domain Bacteria; kingdom Pseudomonadati; phylum Pseudomonadota; class Gammaproteobacteria; order Vibrionales; family Vibrionaceae; genus Vibrio; species Vibrio sp. 1457. Next base: position 198,373 of record NZ_JAWOWA010000006.1, on the reverse strand, counting down.
AAAACCATCGAGATCATCGATGATCTACACCGCGAAACGGGCAAAACCATCGTAATCATTGAGCATCGTCTTGAAGACGTTCTGCATTGCTCAGTTGACCGTATTATCTTGATGGAAAGCGGCAAAATCATTGCCGATACAACGCCAGATGAAATTTTAGCGTCGCCTCTGCTAGAAGATTACGGCATCCGTGAACCGCTTTACATTTCAGCACTGAAAGAAGCAGGCTGCGCGATTGAGGGCGATGCAAAACCTTCTAGCTTAACTACCTTGCCGTTGGAGCAATATAAACCGGCAGTACAAGCATGGTTTGATGGTTCAACAGCACAACCACCTAAAACGCCAGCCGAGACTTTGCTTGAAGTCCGTGGCCTCACCTATTCTTACGACGGTGAGAAAAACGCTTTAGAAGACGTGAGTTTTGACATCAAGCGTGGCGAGTTTGTCTCTGTACTTGGCAAAAATGGCTCGGGTAAATCGACCATCACCAAACTGATTATGGGCGTTATTGAAGCGGATAGCGGCTCAATGAGTATGAATGGTCAAGATCTTAACGAACTGACCATCTTCGAGCGCAGCCAGAAAGTGGGCGTGGTGATGCAAAACCCGAATCACATGATTTCCCATCACATGATTTTCGACGAAGTGGCCTTCGGCCTCCGTAATCGTGGCGTTGAAGAGAAACAAATCGAAGCTAAAGTACTTGAAGTCCTTGAGCTGTGCTGTTTGAGCAAATACCGTCACTGGCCAATCGAAGCATTGAGCTACGGCCAGAAAAAGCGCGTAACCATTGCGTCAATTTTGGTATTGGAACCAGAGCTTCTGATCCTTGATGAACCGACGGCAGGTCAGGACTATCGAAACTACACGTCTATGCTGAGTTTCATCGAAAAGCTCAATCGCGAGTTGGGCGTAACCGTGATGATCATCTCTCATGACATGCATTTAGTGCTGGAATACACCACGCGCTCTATCGTGATTGCAGACAGTAAATTAGTCGCGGATGCACCAATGACGCAGGTATTCAGCAGTCCAGAGCTACTAGACCAAGCAAACCTCACCACAACAAGTCTGTTTGAGTTGGCTACAAAAATTGGTATCGAGGACACCAATGGCTTTATGCAGCACTTTATCAATGTAGAAAAAGCGCACCGCCAACAAAAAAGCGACGACGTAAACCAACTAGAGAAAGCGGTGGCATGAAAGACAATAAGATGAAGTTTGGTATCAACTACATCGATACCCAATCACCACTTCATAAGTTGAATGGCATTACTAAGTTCTTGCTTTTCATTGCTTGGGTAACGGTGGTGTTGACCACATTTGACTTGCGAATCATCGCGCTGTTGATCGTGCTTGGTTTAGGCTTACTGAAAATGACCAAAGTGCCCTTTCATGTCTACAAACCGCTGTTATTCGGTACAGGCACGGTATTACTGATCAATGCCCTGTTTATGTTCGCGTTAGCACCGCAACAAGGTACTGAATTCATGGGCTCATCAACGGTTTTACTCTCGTTACCCGGTAATTACTCGCTCACTCAAGAGACGTTTTTTTACCTAGTAACAGTGACGATGAAATACTTCAGCATGTTTCCAATCGCGTTGGTGTTTGTATTTACCACTCACCCGACGGAGTTTTCAGCCAGCTTGAACCGCTTGGGTGTACCTTACAAAATCGCCTATGCCGTAAGCTTAACGCTGCGCTACTTGCCGGAAGTGAAAAAGGACTTTGTTAACATCATGCACGCGCAACAAGCACGCGGAGTAGAACTGAGCAAGAAGGCTCCGTTGTTCACTCGTATGAAGAACGTCGCGAAGATTCTTGGACCTCTGATTTTCTCTAGTTTAGACAGAGCCGATCAAATCTCAAACGCGATGACGCTACGTGGTTTTGGCCGCCACTCCTCTCGCACTTGGTACAGCTTAAAACCCCTGACCAAAGCCGATATGATCTGCATGGCGGGGATTGTAGTGATAGTGATTGCGGCGATCAGCAAGCGTGTTATCGACACACAACTGTTCTGGTATCCGTTCTAAATTCTTAAGCTTCAAACAGAAGATAACGTGCTTAGTATTGCGAACACGTTATCTTCCCGCTTTCCCCTCGATAACTCGCCTGCTGGCTTCTTGCTCGCAAGTATTCAAAAGAAGCGGTGATTTCAGCGGCTCACTGATGTGCCAGAAAGTTGCTTATTCAAACGACCAACATGAACTAAACTCATCAGTTTTATCAGGGGCTTAATGATCAACTGCGCACTGCCTACAATGAAAAGCCAAGTACCACTTTCAATCAACGAATCATTCAAAAAGAAAAAGCTACCAATTAAAAACCAAATAGCAATGAGTAGGTCGTTTGCAGCACCTAACGCCTCATAGCGGCGCTGAATAACGATGTGACGGCTTCCTAGATCTAAATCCAACTCTCTGCCATGTATCTGCACTGTATAGCTCCCCTCTTATTGTTTCGCGTCAGTTATGCCCAAGTTATTTCGAAATACTTAGTTCTAAACCCTAACGGACGTAGCATGCATTGACAACCATTGGAGGGATTATCTATTTGCAATAAAAAGAAAAGGGCGCATAAGCACCCTTTTTAGCGAGTCTAATTACAGGTATTCGCTTTAATGATTAGATAGTGAGTACCAACTTAACTCCACTTCAACAAGCGAGTTTCGTTGCCTTCTTCCGGCTTCGCTGGAATATTGAGTGACAACAGCAAGCTCACTGCTGCCATACCAGCGCCGATGTAAAATACGCTCGCAGGTGAAACAAGCCAGATGACACCAAACGTAACAGGTATTACAACTGCAGCAATATGGTTAATCGTAAACGCAACGCCTGCGGTCGACGCCATATCGGCAGGATCGGCAATTTTCTGGAAGTAGGTTTTAATCGCAAGCGCTAACGCGAAAAATAAATGATCGACAACATACAATGCTGCCGCCCACTCTGCCGTTTGCACCAAACCGTACCCGACGAACACGAAGATCAAACCGACGTATTCAAACATCAACGCTTTGCGCTCACCAACAACGCCGATAAAACGGCCTATTCGCTTCGCAAACAAGAAGTTAAAGACATAGTTAATCAGGAACAGCAACGTAATATCTGCGGCGGAGTAACCAAACTTTTCTACCATCAAGAAACCAGCGAACACCGTAAAAATTTGACGGCGTGCTCCACTCATAAACGTAAGCGCATAGTATAACCAGTAACGTTTACGCAGGATGAGCTTCTTGTTCTGAGGCACTTTTGTCTTAAATTGTGGGAAGGCAAATGCCATCACCAAAATGAGCACAAAACCTAAACCACCAGCCATTAAATAGACCGTTTTAAAATCAAGTTTGAGCTGTTCGAGCGAAACCCAAATGGCGCCGTAGGTAAACAGAGAAGCCAAAGCTCCAACAGAAATAAACTTACCCAGCATTTCTGGCGCTTCTTCTTTAGATAGCCATTGTAAAGACAAAGACTGCTTGAGTGTTTCAAAGTAATGGAAGCCGGTGGACATTAACAAGGTTGTAAAAAGTAGACCGTACAAAGTGGGAAAATAACCTGTTAATGCCGTACCAAGCGTAAGCATCGCCAAAGAGACGAGCATAAAGCGTTGCTCTCGGATAAACAGCAATACAAACACGGCGGTAAAGGCCAAAAAACCCGGAATTTCGCGCACACTTTGCAATAGGCCTATGTCGGCACCATCAAAGTTTGCTTTCTCTATAACAAAGTTGTTCAACAACGCCATCCAGGTAGAAAAAGCAATGGGCACGATAATGGAAATTAACAGGAGGAAATTTTGCGGCGTTCTCCAGCCGTGCGATGAGGTAGTCATGATGTTTCCTTTAAATATGAAGGCATCATCATAGCTTTAAATGTAACAAATTCGCAATATCATTATTATTTTCAACCCAGAGCAAGCTGATATGGCTGAGGAATATTGTTATGAAGATAAACATCGCACTCAATTCCTTGGCTAAGCGCGATGTTCAAGTATCAAGAGAACTAAAGCATGAGTAAATGTGCTCAGTGGCTTAATCAATGACTTTTACTGATAGGCGATTTTTAAATTCAAACACATGTTCTGGACACACATCCAAACAACGGCCACAGCTAATGCAGTTTTGATCCATAACTCGACGATCTCCCTCTTTCAAAGGCTGCCGAAGCACTTCTGGTTCTGGGCAAACGTAAAAGCAATCCATGCATTTGGTGCAATCTTCGCGCCGAACAGCAGTAACGCGCAACAGGCTTTTTCGGCCTATCACGCCATAGGTAGCCCCCAGTGGACATAAGTGCCCACACCACCCATGCTCAACCAAGAGTAAATCCAACACAAACACTAGGGCGATTAGCACCCAACCTGCGCCCATACCAAACACCAACCCGCGATGCAGTGCCGCAACTGGATCTAACCATGTCCAAAGAATCGCGCCAGATAGCGCACTGCCCAATATCAAAACAGGGATCAGCCAATAACGAATCATGGGAGACCAACGATAGCTCGCTTTAATGTTGAACTTTCGACGCAACCACGCCGCCAAGTCTGTCACGATGTTCAACGGGCACACCCAAGCACAAAATGCGCGCGGCGCCAAAATCGCGTAAAACACCACGACAATCACTACGCCTAACAACGCATTAAACTCCGGAACATGCCCTGTCGCCAAAGCTTGAAGCACGATTAACGGGTCACTTAACGGCACGGTATCGAGCAACATACTTGATGACAGATTACCAGTTAGAATTCCCAGCGTCGGCCCAGCCATAAATAGCGCAATGATGGTGAACTGACATAGCCGACGTAAAATCAAAAACCGATGCGCGCGCCACCAACCAAGCTTTTCAAGCGCTTCTTTGCCAGCATTTTGAGCTAAATTCTTTGCCATTACTTACCTCCTTTTAGCGATTCAAGCGCACCTTCCGGCACAGGCGTCTCACTAGGGAGGATATTTTCGAGTGGTTTGTCGAGCTCTTTCCAACCAAAATTGTAGTGGCTGCCCACTTTGCCTTTCGCCAAATCCGTCGGGACGACTTTAATAGCAGCGACATCCAACACGCACGCTTGTTCACACTTACCACATCCGGTACACACTTCGGAATTCACTGTAGGGATAAGTTTGGCGTGATAGCCAGTTCGATCGTTGTGAACCATCTCTAACGTGATGGCTTCATCAATCAGCGGACAAACGCGATAACAAACGTCGCATCGTAACCCTTGCCAGTTAAGGCAAGTTTCATGGTCAATAAGAACCGCTGTACCCATTCGAGCATCATCAATATCGGTTAGTTTCGGATCCAGCGCCCCACTCGGACAAGCGACAACACAAGGAATGTCTTCGCACATTTCGCAGGGAATATCGCGTGCAGTAAAGTAAGGTGAGCCAGTCGCGACGGGTGAAAGTAATGTCGCAAGTTTCAGGGTATCGTAAGGACATGCCTGAACACACAAGCCACATCGAATACAAGCTGATTCGAAATCGCCTTCCGGCAGTGCACCAGGCGGACGAATAGGCACACCTTTGGTTTCTCGAGCTTGGCTTTGTAGCGATTGTAGGCCCAATACACACGCAGCTGCGCCAACACCAGCCGCAGTTCGAGCTGTATCACGCAAAAATCGGCGCCGACTTTGCGATATTTTAGACTGAGAGGATTTCATGCTATTTCCTCAACAAAACTCCCTTATCAAGTTAAGCATAAATAGCCCTAAACGTGTCGTTTCCCTATACCTCATAGGAGGTAACCCCATCCTCTATTGATTCAAGTCAACTGACGCACAGTGCCGTCGTCACAGTTTGACTAAATGCGTTTATTTACTGCGACATGAAATTCACCACGATACTCTGCAGTACGCGCCATTCTCAGTACAATAATTCAACACCTTTTCAATCTACTCGCTCAATTCGATGATAAATCACTACTAAAAATTCAAAAAATGACATCATAACAAGCTAATTTAAAAGGCATTTATCCATTAAACATAAAAAAACATTATCCAAATAAGAAAACTGTGGTTAGATTAAAAATTAAAACTAAAAAGCGAAGGAGAGAGGCATGGAAATTATCGTACGTCCAACGACCGTCGAAGACGCAGCGGCACTCGTAGAAATCTATTCACAACCAAAAGCACAACGTGAAACCCTGCAACTCCCAAAGCCTTCGCTCGCGATGTGGGTGGAAAGGTTGTCAAACATACCTGATGGTGTTTATAGCTATGTCGCTGAAATTGATGGTAAAGTCGTCGGAAATATTGGCTTTCACCACTCTCTACGTCCAAGAACGATGCACACGGCATCGTTTGGCATCGGAGTACATGATAGTTTCCATGGACTCGGTATTGGTAGCAAATTGATAGAAACAGTCACTGAACTAGCAGATAACTGGTTAAATGTGAGAAGAATTCAGATAGAGGTCAATGCCGATAACGACGCCGCCATTGGGCTTTATAAAAAGCATGGATTTCAAATTGAAGGTGAAGCGATTGACGGTTCCTTCCGTGATGGTGAATTCATCAATACCTATTACATGGCGCGCATCAGACCAGGCCAAAGATAAAACAAAGCCTCCTACTAATTGGAGGCTTTTCTTTTTAAACTTCGACTCACTTTCGTAAGTAAGCCAACGCTCTGCGAGTCAATGCTTCTGTGTAGGGATTGATCTTCCAGTGGTCGGGACTCCAACCTTTCACAAATCGCTGAAAGTCTGCCCAAGCCACAGCAAACAAAGGACGCCACTCACGCTCGACTTCATTAGGGTCAAGATTCGGTTGATAGACAATTAGCGCGTGTTGCAACTGAGCAAAATACGTATCCAAAACCCAAACTTCCATCTCTGCACAACGTTCTGGCTTAACGGCACTACTCATAAACAGTGCCACATCTTTCATGGCACACCCACATCCAACGTATTGAAAGTCAACCGCAGCAACGTTTGATTCTTCTTCATCAAAACAGAAGTTCGCCAATTTGGCATCACCGTGTACTAGTGTTTTAAACTTAGCTTGCGAAAGCGTTTGATCAATCAATTGAGCCGCATTTTGTAGCTCAGTGTCTTGCAATGCTTCAAGCTCGTCGGGTCTGGTTGCTAAGTGCCAGTATGTACCGATATGCCACAACTTATCAGAACGAACATTGATGTATCGCGCATGAAAGTTCGCCAACCAAGTGAGGCAGGCTTGTAGATGCTTTAGCTGTGCATCTGTGATGACTTTTGGAAAGCCCACCTCGGCGAGATCTTCCATCACAATGAGCCATTCATTCTCCGATTGGAACGTTTTTAGACCTTGTGGTACTCGGCAGCGAGTATCCACCCCTCCGGAAAAATACTCATACCAATTCACTTCCACCTGATAAGAGTGCAACTTTCTTTGATGAGAACGGTCCGTATTCCAGCCTCTAGGATGCTCTGAAGGCTTAGGGAGTTTTACATGCTTAATGATCACCGAACGAGTAGAATAAGTAACTCGGACTAACTCCCCATAGCCTCCCCATAGCGATTGTATGACTTCTACAGAGCGGTAATTACCGAGATTGAGTTCCTGGCCAATATTTTGGTAGCATTGGTGGTTGTTACTCATCATGCGATCAGATGTGACCACGTTTGGTTCTTCTCCATATAGTGAATAACATATGGGCAAACTGGTTTGATTTGATAACCGAGTGACTCAATTTCTGGCAACACCGCTTCCATCATCACTTTTCCGTACCCCTTACCTCGCAGTGCTTCAGGAACAACCGTTGATGTAATGTGCATGACATTACCCTTAAGCTGATAAATCACCTTGGCTTTATAACCCAGCTCTAAATCAACCCAGAATGTACTATTCGTGGTCTCATGAGTTACTTTATGCATATCTTGCTCTCTAATTTTTGTTACAGATTGATTGAATCAAACTATATCACTGAATAAAATCGATACCATGCGAGAGTGCTGCTTCGCCTCACGCGATTACCTTCTTACATCAGGTACGACAATTATAATGAGAAATATGAGCCCAATTGCCAGAGACGGCAAGCTACCTCTGCAAAGCAAGAAGGCACCAGAACGTCAGGCAAGTACATTAAATAGCACCGATGCAATGGCAATGGTCGAACATGGCAGTGAAGTGAGCTTAAACGTCACCACCCCCGTTGGTACAAAGTTTATTACAACCAGCACATTTGTTGGCTGTCACTCAAATAATACTGCATTGATAGAGGTTCCGAACATCTCCGATGAAGACTTGAAGTTCTATTTTCAAGAAGGCTTTTGGATCAATGTAAAAGCCTACTCTCATCGAGGTGAAGGGGCCGTTATCCCATTTCGGGCCCAATTACAGCATCGACTGGGCGATCCGTACCCAATTTTGGTGCTAGACCTACCCAACACTATGCAGGTCTTTCAGCTTCGCAAAGAAGTGCGTTACGAAGTAAATTTGAGAGCGCGTGTTTGTTTAGAAGCCTATCGAACTGAATGCGAAATAAGAGATTTATCTCGTAGTGGCTGTCGTTTTGTAACATCACCAATGAGCCGACCACTTCAGGTTGGTGACCACGTTTCATTGGATCTAACGATGCCCGGAGAAAGTCGTATGCTAGCGCCGTTGCGAGGTCGTATTTGTAATTTACAAAAATCAACGCACTATGCTCGCTACGGAATGGAGTTTGATGAGGTTGGTAAAAACAACGCTAAAAACCTCCTCAGTCACCTCAAATTTGATGGTACTAAGCTCACACTAAAAAGATAGATTTGATAACCCCTATCGCTTATCAAGAAGCTTTGAAGTGCTAGAAAACAAGAAACCCCTTACTTTTCAGTAAGGGGTTTTATTTACTAAGAATAAGGCAGTATCTTAGATAAGAGTCATGACTTAAAAGTCGTAACGTAGACCTAGCGCTAGCTCATCTTTTTCATCAGCGCCTTCGTTATCCATTAGATCGAAGTTGTATGATGCGTAGCCACGGAAGTTAGGCTTGAAGTAGTAAGTTACATCAACAGCTAGGTTTTTTACAGTATCTGCGTCTTCTAGTTCACCTTTGTTGAACGTAGAAGTGAATACAGTTTGACCCATAGTGTAAGCAGCGGCTAGTTCGTAGCCTTTGTAATCAAGAGTCTTGCCTGCAACATCTATATCCGCGCCAGTGTAGTTACCAGCGAAGTAGAAGTCACCTACAGAGTATGCAGCTACCAGCATGAACTCATCGCTGTCGTTTTGATCTGCGTAACCAGCACCTAGTTCAAAACCAGTGTTAGCAAACGCGTAAACACCAGATAGAGAGAAGCCATCTTCCTCGTTGTCTGTAAAGCCTTGTGCATCTGTTGTGCGATCAGCAAAACGGTAGCTAGCGCGTACAGCTAGTTGCTCGAATTGGCCTTTGTAAGACAGCATGTTATCTGTACGGTCAGAAACAGGCAGTTTAAGTGCTGCTGTGTTACCGTGGTAAGCCATAATGTCAGTAAAGTCAGTAAGAACCACTAGTGCGCCGTCGTTTTTACCGTAAGTTACTTCACCGTATTTGCCACCCAGACCTGCATAAGCGTAACGAGTTTCAAGATCACTATCGTTATCTACAGCACCTTCTTCTTTTGTTTTGAACTCACCTTCCCAAAAACCAACACCGTATAGGTTTTCATTGATTTCCTGTTTGCCTAGGAAGTTAAGACGGATGCGAGTACGGTCTTCTGCCTTACCATCCATCATAGAAAGACGCGCTTCAGCGCGGCCGCCCATCTCAAGAGAAGTGCCATCTTGGTTGTATAGTTCTGAAGCGACAACTTGAGATCCTGATGCCATTAGCGCCACTGCTACAGCTAAAGTTTTTAATTTCATTTTTATTTTCCATATCATTGTTTTATATGTGCTTTCTCACCAGAAAAACAGGACTTTTCTGTACCAACGAGAAAACTGGCGGCATAGTAGCAGCTGTTATTTTTCACGCAACGTGTTGAATAAACAGCGCTTATAGAAGAAAACACCACTTAAAATGACGATATGAATACCTCTCAACCATCAAGTTATCGGTTGAGTTAAAAAAAATGTTCGCGTCAAAAAAAAATTGACGAAAAAAATGTAAAAACAATATCACAAAACGTGATATTGCCCGCAAAAAAATCTTGTTAACTGACTGTTTTAGATAGACTTATTGATAATAAATCCGATTGTTACAAACAAAAAAATCCCTGAGCATTCACTCAGGGATTTAGAGATTTGATAAGTAGATGATGAATTAAAGCTTAAAGAAACTTAATTGCTCTTTCTGCTTCTCTGCAAGTAATGAAAGCTCAGTACTCGCACTTGCACTCTGGCTGATGCCCGCTACGTTTTGGTTTACAAGCTCCGACATGTTAACCACGTTGCGATTGATATCTTGAGTAACTTGAGACTGCTCTTCGGCTGCGGTTGCTACTTGCGTGTTTGAATCGTTGATGTTGGCGACCGACTCGGTAATTCCAACCAACGCCTCATTCGCTTGTTGCGTCAGCTCGTTGTTGCGGCTAAGCATATCAAGGCTGACTTGCATACTGTCATTCGCAAGCCCAGACTGCGCTTGAAGCTCTTCAATGATCGTTTGGATCTCTTGTGTCGAGTCTTGAGTACGCGCTGCTAGCATGCGTACTTCATCAGCTACTACCGCAAAACCACGACCAGACTCACCAGCTCGCGCCGCTTCAATCGCAGCATTCAATGCTAGCAAGTTGGTCTGCTCAGATACGCCGCGAATCACTTCAATAACATCGTTGATCTGTACAGATTGCTCTTTTAGACGCAAAACAACTTGCGCTGCATCGTTCAATGCTTGAGACATTTGCGCACTTGCTTCCGCACTTTCTTGGAAGATAGCCAAACCTGATTGAGCAAGTCCATCAGCTTCACGCGCTGTTGCGTCAGCAGAGGTCGCGTTATCACTCACATTATTCGCAGTACTTGCAAGCTCGTTAACCGCAGATGCAACTTGCTCGATCTCCGCCAACTCTTGTTGAGCGTTCGCTTCCGCTTGCGTCATTACTGCAGCTAATTCGGTCGATGCAGATGCAACTTCCTCACTAATACGGGTTAACTGGTCCACAGTGTTGTATAACTGCTATGCGGTTTGGTTTACATCTTTGCTCAGCTTAGAGATCTCATTGTCCCCATCGACATCTGCACGTACTGATAGATTACCCATTGCTAACTGACGCATCACTTCTTGCAGCTTTTGGATTGGTGTAACAATCATGCCAGATAGGAACCAAGCGCCTATCAATGAGAAAGCAAATACCGCTAAAACCGTCAACATAGCGTTATTTTGCACACGCTCATTTTGCTGATGACTTCTGATAGTAGATTGTTCAGCTTGCTCGTTTACATGCTTTGATAGCGTGTTAATTTGTTGGACCATTTCTCGACCAACATTGCGATACTCTTTGACAAATGCACGGTACTCGCTATCCGATTTCAAACCTTGATCGTATTGGTTGAAGAAAGCAACTGAGCGCTCTGAATATCGCACATAGGATTCAATTGCTTGGCGAACTTTAACGGCATCGTCACGGAATAGGTTTCGGGCTTCAATTGCGCTTAAATCGGCATCAACTTGCTTTAAGCCTTCTTTCAATTCGGTTAGAAAATTCTCACGACGAGAAGCATCGTAAATAGCGTAAACCGCGCTTATGCGCAGAGGGTAAATTTGGTCGTCAATACTCGCCAATGTGTCTTTGTGAAAAACCAAAGATTCTTGGTTGGAAGCAATAACATCTTGCTCTGCTTGAAGATTGTTTTTAGTAATCCAAAGAGCAATAAACAAAACAATCGCGGTAAATAATACCGGAACCAAAATTTGCGTTCGTACTGACAAATTTTTCAGTGATAACTGCATGACAGGGCCTCAGTTGTATGCGTGATGTCTATATCCAAACAAACTCGAGCAGTGCCTATAACAACGTTACTTTTCGGCAGTTTGAATATCTATGCTTCCTTGCGACGGGATAAATCCCAGACGAATAAACAAGTGGCGAATATTAGAGGTCGATCACACTTTTGTCTAGTGCAAAAACTCTCCATTTTCAATCTGTTATTGACAATATCCCGACAGTGGCGTCGGGATATTGTCGTTATGATAAATTATGTTCACTTATGATGAGATACATTCACATTTAGGACGGTTTTAGCCTATTTTCTCAACGAATTGAGCTTAGCTTGAGCAAGGCCAAAAATAGTATCGATTGGATAAGAACCTTCATCGGTTGGCTCACCAGCAACTTTCCCCGTAAACAATTCGATAGCTTCAGTAACATGGTCAATCGCCCAAATATTAAACTCGCCTTTTTCGACTGCTTTCACGATGTCGGAACGAAGCATTAGATTGTGAACATTAGAGCGCGGAATAATGACCCCCTGCCCGTCATGACGACCTTTAATTACACACACATCATAAAATCCTTCGATCTTTTCGTTTACGCCACCAATAGGCTGAGCTTGACCAAATTGATTCATCGACCCTGTTATCGCAATGTCTTGTCGGTTTGGTTGCTTTGAAAAAGCAGACACAACCGCACATAACTCAGCCATGCTGGCACTATCACCATCAACACCACCGTAAGATTGCTCAAAGGTAATGGTTGTCGTTAATGGCACTCGTGCCGTTTTACCAAATACGGAAGATAAGTAGGCAGACAAAATCATTACGCCCTTAGAGTGAATACTGCCACCCAAATCCACGCTGCGCTCGATATCGATAACATCCCCATCACCGTAACACGTCGTCGCTGTGATGCGATTCGGTGCACCAAACATGTAGTCACTAGTGCTCAATACCGAAAGTGCGTTCACTTGGCCTACGGCTTCTCCTTCGGTGCGAATCAGCGTTGTGCCGTTAATAAAGGTTTCCATTACGTTATCGCGTAATCGGCTTACTCGCATTTCTTGGTTATTGAGCGCCTCTTCAACATGCCCAATACGGATCATGTTAGAGTTAGCTTGACGAGCCACGTAGTTCGACTCTCGAAGCAAGTTGGCGATATTAGCCGAATGTAGAGATAGCTTGGATTGGTCGCCAGACAAACGTGAGCTGTATTCGATGATCCGAGCAATGGCTTTGCGATCGCAATGCAACATATTGTTGTCATGCACCACGCTAGAGATAAAGCGCGCGTAATGCAGCTCAGACTCCGGCGTACGTTTCATTTCGTCTTCGAAATCTGCCGTCACACGGAACAACTCGCTGAACTCTGGATCGTAATGTTGGAGTAATTGGTAAGTTCGGTAATCACCAAATAAGATAATTTTGATATCAAGCGGAATCGGTTCAGGATCGAGTGATACCGCCCCCGTCAATGTGACTTCTTTTTCTAGAGACGTAAAACTCAATTGACGAGCACGCAATGCGCGCTTCAAACCATCCCAAACGTAAGGCTGTTCAAGTACTTTCTGAGCATCCATTAATAGAACGCCGCCATTCGCCTTATGCAAGCTCCCTGCGCGAATCAGCGAGAAGTCGGTAAACACCGTTCCCTTGAAAGTGGCAGTCTCAATCGACCCGAAGAGTGAATGATAGTTGGGATTTTCTTCAACAACGATAGGAAATTCGCTGCTTTTACGGCTTACCAAGACGTTCACTTTATAACGACGTGGCAATTTTTTATCCAAGGATGCCGTCGCAATTTCGCCTTGCTCGCCACTTTGGTCAAGGAAGATATCTGCGTTTTCAACAATATCTTTTTGCAGCTCAGTTAAGTAGGTTTTGATTTCGGAATATTGCGCGTAATCCACTTTGAGTTTTTTGATGAAGTGAGTAATCACATCAAGCGTCACTTCATCATTGAGCTTTTTGATTTTATCGCTGTATGTCTCTTCCCACTCCGTAAGCTCACGAACCATCGAGCGCAATCGCACTTCGAGTTCATCAATAGCATCGCTGAATTGCTCTTGTTCTTTTTTGCTTAGTACATCAAAAGACTCTTCCGTATGAAGCTCATCACCGTTCATGGCGACAAACTGATAATCCCCCTGTGTAGTCAGTGTTAGGCTGATGCCTTTTTCTTTTGCCTCTCGGCTAATACGATCCAGCTCGTTTTGTTGCTTAGCTGCCAATTGATTTTTTAATCGCTCAGCGCGGCTAAAGTACATTTCATTGTCGAATGCTAGGGGTAAAGCATTCAATAATTTGCCCATTAAAGCTTCAATATCAACACGTAGCTTATTTCCGATACCACAAGGCAGCTTTAATACCTTTGGTGTACGGGTATCCTCAAAGTTCGCAACGTAACACCAATCAAACAGGGCTGCTGCATCGTGCTGGTGACGATTCAGATAGCGCAAGATCATGGTGCGTTTACCTAGCCCATTCTGACCAATGGCGTAGATGTTATACCCTTTCTCTTTGATGGACATCGCAAACTCGACCGCTTTTTGCGCGCGCTCTTGGCCCACGATTTCATCAATTGGAGGTAACTCCTTGGTCGACTTACATGGCATATTCTCTAGATCTGCTACAGAATATAGCTGCTTAGCTTTCAATCTTAGTATTGCCATATCCACTTCCTTTTTTCTTATTTTCGTTATTTGAGTGTAGAGATTATTTGCTTAATTTTAAGTGATTTACCTTCCACCCTAGATTGATTGGACATTTTATGAACACATAAGTGATATTAACACGCACTTGCAATTGATAATCAATTTCATTTAATATCTAAACAAATCAAATGTTGTGGAGATGGATATGAATATTGAGCAATGCTGGATGCGCTACTTAAAAGCGGAGCAACTGATGGAACAAGGCCATTGGCCAGAAGCTCATCGTTTATATGACGACGTGCTCAACAATCTACCCAACCACATTCATTTAGCGCTAGAAAATGCACAAACTAAACCTTGCCAATTTGTATGTCTCATTACGGGACTTAGAGATGCTAGCGTGACGCAATCAGAGATTCTCAACAAACTCGGCTTACAACATGATGCGTTCTCAATACTCAATCAAACTTACGCGCTATTTCAATTTTTGCAGCTAGAGAGCCATGAACTGATTGAGCGCGTAGGTCACCTACTTGGTCAACAGAGCGAAGACTTATTAGCTCACATGGCGGCATTTTGCTCTGCCCAACGTAATGCTCAATGGATGATAGAACTCGAGCACGTAACGCGGGCGCATGAGCAGTTCTTACATTTGCAAGCAATGAGTTCGGCAAAATCTTCGCCTTCTCACCTGTATAATTAATCTAAAGCTCAAGCATTGAGGCCAGCTAGATTTATGCTGTCCATTGCTTGAGTATCATTTGCTTTATCAACCACAAGGATCTGTGATGTCTTCTAAAACCATTCTTTCGGTGAACAACCTATCAGTCAGCTTTACGACAAACGATGGGATCGTCGATGCAGTAAAGAATGTTAGCTTCGATTTAAAAGCAGGCGAGACGCTGTCCATCGTTGGCGAATCTGGCTCTGGCAAGTCAGTATCAACCAATGCACTGATGAAACTATTGCCAGACAACGCTATTTTGCATGAAAGCTCATCCATCATGTTTGAGGGTAGCTCCATCTTGGATAAAACAGAGCGTGAAATGCAAAGTATTCGCGGTGATCGCATTGGCATGATTTTTCAAGAGCCGATGACCTCACTAAACCCGTACATGCGGGTGGGTATCCAAGTCGCTGAGGCCATCATGTGTCACCGCCCGGTCGACAGACGAACAGCAAAAGCAAAGGTGTTAGAGCTGTTTGAATTGGTTCATATGCCAAACCCAGAAAAAGCGTACAACAAGTACCCACACGAATTTTCTGGTGGTCAATTGCAACGCATCATGATTGCGATGGCACTGATTAACGAGCCCGATATTTTGATCGCCGACGAACCTACAACAGCGTTGGATGTCACGGTTCAAGCAGAAGTGTTGCACCTGATTAAAGAAATTCAGGCTCAGATGGGCATGGCAATCCTATTTATTACTCATGACTTAGGCGTCGTAAAACACTTTGCAGACCGTGTCATTGTGATGTGTAAAGGAGAAGTCGTCGAAGAAGGCGAAACGCAAACACTCTTCGAGGACCCAAAGCACGAATACACACGTATGCTAATCAACTCGATTCCTAAAGGCAGTAAGGAGCCTATTAGCGAAAGTGCTACACAGCTTTTAAAGGCCGACGATATACGAGTCAAATTCTTGGTAAAGTCGCATTTTATTGCGAGCAAGAATGAGTACTTCGAAGCGGTAAAAGGCATTTCTCTTGAGCTTAAACAAGGAGAGACCCTCGGGATCGTTGGGGAGTCCGGTTCAGGTAAGTCTACACTCGGCCGAGCTTTGATAGGTCTACTGCCCTCAACTGGCAAAATAGAATATAAAGGCCAAGATATGGCCTTGCTGACAAACAAAGAACGTTTTGAGCTGAAAAAAGACGTTCAGATGGTATTCCAAGACCCTTATGGTTCGCTTTCTCCTCGTATGACTATCGGCGAGATCATCACAGAAGGATTAACTGTCCACCAACCAATGTTGAGTAAAAAAGAACGTATGCAGAAAGCGCGCGACGTGCTCCGTGAGGTCCGCTTAGATCCCGCGTCCATCAACCGTTATCCGCACGAGTTTTCAGGAGGCCAGCGTCAGCGTATTGCTATCGCGCGAGCACTGATCCTTGAACCTTCGTTTATTCTGCTTGATGAGCCAACCTCTGCATTAGACCGCTCGGTGCAACTGACAGTGATTGACCTTCTGAAAGATTTGCAGAAAAAACACAATATTGGCTACTTGTTTATTAGCCACGATCTATCAGTAGTTAAAGCACTCTCTGATCGTGTTCTAGTCATGCAAAAGGGCGAGGTCATGGAGCAAGGTACGGCCGAAAAGATTTTCCAAAACCCTAAAAATGACTACACGAAAAAACTGATAGATGCCTCATTTGATCTTGAAAACAATGAAAATCAGCACAATGCGGCTTAGGTTCATCACAGTTTCATATTCATAAACTAGGATTAAGAAAAGGTGATAAATTCATCTTGTCTTAAGAATGGCGTAGCTGCCTTTCGGTTTGGCCGCCGAGACTGGTTGGTTCAAGAGTCAGACTTAGTCAACCTGGCTCAAATACTGGCAAACAGTATGAATTGAGTTCCCCCAACCATGAAAAATGCCGCGACACTGTCGCGGCATTTTTTTATTCTCAGAAGCTTCGAACAACTAGGGCATTAAATCGACTCAATACCCATATTATGTAACGTAAATGCATACACGTCTGTGGTGAGGTCAATTTGCTTACTCAGCGGCATTCCTGCACCATGACCGGCATTAACATCAATGCGTATCAATACTGGATTAGCGCCTTGCTGCTTGTCTTGCAGCTCCGCAATAAACTTGTACGAATGTGCTGGAACCACACGATCGTCGTGATCGGCGGTTGTCACCAATGTCGCAGGATATTGCACGTTTTCTTTTACATTGTGAACAGGAGAGTAGCCAAGCAAGTATTGGAACATCGCTTCGCTTTGCGAAGACGTGCCATAGTCATACTTCCAGCCTTCTCCAGACGTAAACGTGTGGTAACGCAGCATATCAAGCACGCCAACCGCAGGCAGCGCGACTTTGAATAGTTCAGGGCGTTGCGTCATACACGCTCCAACTAACAAACCACCATTAGAACCACCGCGAATCGCTAGGCGATCCGAGCTCGTGTAGTCGTTTTCAATCAGGTATTCCGCCGCCGCAATAAAGTCATCAAACACGTTTTGCTTTTGCTGCTGAGTGCCTGCGTTGTGCCAAGCTTTACCGTATTCACCGCCGCCTCGCATGTTGGCGACAGCGTAAATACCACCCAGTTCTAGCCAGTTGGACACATTGTCAGAAAACATTGGAGTGAGGCTGATGTTAAAACCGCCGTAACCATACAACATGGTTGGTGCTCTACCATCAAGTGCAATTCCCTTCTTGTATGAAATGATCATCGGAACTTGCGTGCCGTCTTTTGAGGTATAAAACACCTGTTTTGATTCATACTCATTACGATCGAACGGTGCCTTTGATTCCTGAAACAGTGTCGATTCACCAGATTCGACATCAAATGAGAAGATCGTCGGAGGCGTCACGTAGTTAGTGAATGTGTAATAAAGTGTGGTTTCTTCTTTTTTACCCGCCAGACCATAAGCCGTGCCTTCTCCCGGCAATTGTACATCTCGAATCCACTCACCTTGGTAGTTAAACTGCTGCACTTTAGAAAGCACATCTACCATATAAGTCGCAAACAGATAACCGCCACCTTTGCTGATTTCTAACGGCTGTTCTTGTTCAGCAATCACGTCAGCCCATTGTTCTGTCTGAGTGTTGTAGCTGACAACTTTGCCATTCGGCGCGTCTAGGTTGGTGTAAAGCAGCAAGGTTGCGTCTTGGCTATCAATTAAGTAGGTGTCTCCTTGCGTTGTCTCGCGCAGCGTCACAATTGCCTGTAACTCAGACTGTAAATCAATATAAAACAGACGATTACCCGATGTAGATTCTGCGCCAGAGATAATGAGGAAGCGATCATCTGTCGTCGTCGTACAAGACACATAACGATGAACTTGCGTATCCAACTCACCGAAAATCACTTTATCTTCAGATTGAGGTGTACCAAGTTCATGATAATAAAGCTTGTGATGCTCAGTTCGAGCAGACAACTCGCTGCCTTGCGGCTTATCGTAGCTTGAGTAATAGAAGCCTTTGCTGCCCAGCCAAGAAATCGACGTAAACTTCGCATCAACAATCTCAGGCTCTAGCTGTTCTTTGGTTTCCGTATCAATGACAAAGATCTTACGCCAATCACTGCCCCCTTCTGAGATGGAATACGCGACCAAACGGTAGTCTTTAGAGAAGCTGACTTCGCCAAGAGAGGTCGTGCCCTCTTCGGAGAAAGTATTTGGATCAAGGAAAACCTCGGCTTCTCCCTCGCCTTTACGTCGATACAATACACTTTGGTTTTGCAAACCGTCGTTTTTGTAGAAGTAGGTGTAGTCACCACGTACAAATGGCTGGGAATATTTTTCGTAGTTTTGACTGTTCGCCACTAAGTCACGGATTTGTTGGCGGTACGGTATCTGACCAAGGAAATCGAAGGTGACCGAATTTTGACCCGAAACCCATTGTGCGGTTTCTTCACTGCGATCATCTTCTAACCAGCGATAAGGGTCGGCAATGTCGTGACCAAAATAAGTGTCCACGACAGAATCTTTACGTGTTTTTGGGTAATGCATAACGTCCGTGTTACTCCGTTGTTTTTATTAAGTTGTTTATCTTCAATCGTTTTATTGCGGTGATTACCTTAGAGCACCCAATTTTGATTTCAACGACATTGTTTTAAATCTATGAAGAACCTAGAAATAATGAGATATCGTTAAGTACCGGTCACGAATGTGCTCAATAAGCAGCTTCACTTTGTTCGGTGGTTGACGAGTAAACGGATACACCGCGTAGATACCCAACTTTTTACCTACTAGTTCAGGAAAAATATCCACCAGTTGGCCATTGCGAATATCATGATACACCAAGCATCGCGGGACGTAAGCTATACCATGGCCGCCCAGAGCGGCTTTACGTAATGCGGTCGCGTTATCAGTAGAAAAGCAGCCCGATACTTTGACGATGTAATTGCCATCTTCTCCTTTAAACTCCCAATCCGTTGCACCTGTGGTTTGGTAAGCGTATTGCAGACAATTGTGCGTGGTGAGATCAATCGGCTCGATCGGTTTCCCATTTTTAGCGATATATGAAGGGGACGCGCATACCACCCATTGGGAATCGAGAATATGTCGTGCGATCAAACTGGAGTCGGCTAGGTAGCCAGTTCGAATGACTAAATCGTAACCATCAGCCACTAAATCGACAAAGCGGTTATCCAATGACATGTCCACAGTCAGACCCGGATGAAGGTTACAAAACTCGGCAACCGCATCAGCAAGTATCAAATCTCCAGAGATACACGGCACGGACATTTTTATATGACCGCTCACATTCTCTCCAAAGCCTGCAACAGCATCCATAGCCTCCTGAGTGGCCTGCTTCACATTTTTAGCACTGTGGAGTAACACCTTACCTGCCTCAGTCAAGGTTAATTTGCGCGTTGTTCGATATAATAGCTGAGCCCCTATTTCTTCCTCCAACCTCGCCATTCTTTTGCTAACTACCGAATTTGTAAGGTTATTTGCCTCTGCAACCTTGCTAAAGCTGCCAAGTTCGATTACTTGAGAAAATAGAATTAAGTCGTCTGCTCTCATACCATTATGTCACTTTTGGAATTAATTATTTTCATTATTTCCCTATATCAACAAAAAATAAAGGAGTAAATTCACGCCAAATTAACAAAACCATTACAACAAAAAGTCACCTCTACAGCGGATTGACACCGTTCGAGAAGTCAGCGTACGAAGGATGTACAAATGAGTGAAACCCTACTTGCCCTAGTGGCATTTTCGCCAATTGTTGTTGCCGCCATCTTATTGGTTGGTCTCAACTGGCCTGCTAAAAAAGCCATGCCTGTTGCGTTCGGTCTAACCGTCGCTATCGCACTTATGTTTTGGGATATGTCAGCCAATCGCGTACTGGCCTCCGTATTCCAAGGACTCGGCATTACTGTCTCTGTTCTATGGATCGTGTTTGGTGCCATCTTCTTGCTCAACACTTTAAAACACACTGGAGCGATCACCACAATCCGTAATGGATTTACCGATATTTCGGCTGACCGCCGTGTACAAGCCATCATCATTGCTTGGTGCTTTGGCTCGTTCATTGAAGGCGCATCTGGGTTCGGTACCCCGGCAGCAATCGCTGCACCACTACTGGTTGCAATCGGCTTTCCTGCGCTAGCCGCTGTCCTTATGGGCATGATGATTCAGTCAACGCCTGTTTCATTCGGCGCGGTAGGCACGCCTATCATCGTAGGTGTAAACAAAGGTTTAGACACCCATAACATCAGTGAGTCGTTGGCCGCACAAGGTGCAACGTGGGAAATGTACCTGCAAGATATCACAGCGCACGTTGCTGTCATTCACGCAGTCGTAGGTACGATGATCCCAGTATTAATGGCGATGATGTTAACACGTTTCTTCGGCAAGAACAGAAGCTGGAGTGAAGGTCTGGATATTCTACCATTTGCACTATTCGCTGGTGTCTCTTTCACCGTTCCATACGCGTTAACCGGTGTTTTCTTAGGTGCAGAGTTCCCTTCACTTATCGGTGGTTTGGTTGGTCTGTCTATCGTTGTTACCGCAGCGAAAAAAGGCTTCTTAGTACCAAAGACTAAGTGGGATTTCGAAAGCGAAGACAAGTGGCCTGCAGAGTGGTTAGGCTCGCTAAAAGTCGATCTAAACGACAATCCGGGCAAGCCAATGAGCATCGTAAAAGCTTGGGTTCCATATGTAATGCTGGCAGTTATTCTCGTCGCAAGCCGCGTAAGCCCTGAGCTGAAAGGCTTTGTACAAAGCGTAAGTTTGTCGTTCAGCAACATTCTTGGTGAGACTGGCGTTAGCGCTGCGATTCAGCCGTTATACCTTCCTGGAGGCATTCTGGTGTTTGTCGCACTACTTGCTGCAATGTTACAAAGCGGTAGTGTAAAGCCATTGCGTGAAGCGTTTGGCGAGTCAAGCAAAACACTGATTGGGGCGGGTTTTGTCTTGGTATTTACCATTCCGATGGTTCGTATCTTTATCAACTCAGGCATCAACGGTGCTGACCTAGCAAGTATGCCCGTCACAACCGCAAACTTCGCCTCTGACCTTGTTGGTTCTGCGTTCCCAGCGCTGAGTGCCACCGTTGGTGCACTGGGTGCGTTCATCGCTGGCTCAAACACGGTATCAAATATGATGTTCAGCCAGTTCCAATTCGAAGTGGCACAAACGTTGTCTATTTCGAGTGTGATTGTTGTATCACTCCAGGCCGTCGGTGCTGCCGCAGGTAACATGATTGCGATTCACAACGTTGTTGCCGCATCAGCCACGGTAGGTTTGCTTGGTCGAGAAGGCGCAACATTGCGTAAGACGATTATCCCTACGTTCTACTACATTGTAATGACAGGCATTATTGGATTGGTGCTGATTTATGGCTTCCAAATGACAGATGTCTTAATGAAGTAACGCGAAACGCAGGGTTTGCAGCCCTGCCTAATTTGACACAGCTGTCTGCACTACTACCCCGACATGTTGATTTAGCTTGCTACATCAATTCCCCCGACAGCTGTGTCACTCTTTCCAGTTTGCATAACTGATTGAGTGATTTAAAAAATTTTTCAACCAATTATGTAAATGGGTTACCAACATCACCGGTTCAAACGTAAGTGAACCATAGGTAACTATACTCATTTTGATGTCTTCACTGCTTTGCGATGAAGGCTCAACGAAAGAGCAAATTGCTCCACAACTTTGCTTAGAATAACCGCTAGGACACCATTATGATTATCTCAGCTTCTACTGACTACCGCGCTGCCGCGAAAGCCAAGCTTCCCCCGTTTCTATTCCATTATATTGATGGCGGCTCTTACGACGAACGCACGCTGAAGCGTAATACTGACGATTTAGGTGATGTCGCTCTTCGCCAACGCGTCCTACGCGATATGACAGATTTGAGCCTCGAAACCGAGATCTTCGGTGAGAAACTGGCAATGCCAATCGCGCTAGCTCCTGTTGGTCTAACTGGTATGTACGCGCGCCGAGGCGAGGTGCAAGCAGCAAAAGCAGCCGAGAAAAAAGGCATCCCATTTACTATGTCGACTGTTTCGGTTTGTCCGATTGAAGAAGTCGCACCTGCAATTGAACGACCAATGTGGTTCCAGCTTTACGTGCTTAAAGACCGTGGCTTTATGAAAAACGTACTTGAGCGTGCAAAAGCAGCAGGCGTAACAACGCTGGTGTTTACCGTTGATATGCCAGTTCCTGGCGCACGTTACCGTGACATGCACTCAGGTATGAGTGGCCCTAACGCGGCCATGCGTCGTGTACTCCAGGCGATGCGCCACCCAAGCTGGGCGCTGGATGTGGGTCTACTTGGTAAACCGCACGACTTAGGTAACATCTCAACTTATCGTGGCGAACCAACAAAGCTAGAAGATTACATCGGCTGGTTAGGCGCAAACTTCGACCCTTCTATCTCCTGGAAAGATCTTGAGTGGATTCGTGATTTTTGGGATGGTCCAATGGTTATCAAAGGCATTCTGGATGAAGAAGACGCGAAAGATGCGGTACGTTTCGGCGCAGATGGCATTGTGGTATCTAACCATGGTGGCCGTCAGTTAGATGGCGTACTTTCAAGTGCTAAAGCACTACCAAGCATTGCGGATGCGGTAAAAGGTGATCTTAAGATCTTCGTAGACTCTGGTATTCGTACTGGTCTTGATGTCGTTCGTATGCTCGCACTTGGTGCAGACTGTACGCTTCTTGGCCGTTCATTTGTGTACGCATTGGCAGCACAAGGCGGAGCAGGCGTTGAAAACCTACTGGATCTGTACGATAAAGAAATGCGTGTAGCAATGACGCTGACTGGCGCTAAGTCTATCGTGGATCTTTCACGCGATTCGCTAGTGAAAATCCCATAATCTTTGCAATCGAGCAAAACAGAAACGAAAAAACGAGCCAACAGTGGCTCGTTTTTTATTGCTCTTCAACCCGATAATTTGACGAGCAAGCTAGCTAACTTGGTGAACGTACTCGATCACAACTTGGTTTCCGTCGATAAACACGTTACTGATATCGCCATCCACCGTCACACGATTTTGTAAATAAACGGTACCAGATGCAGATAGATCACGCTCCGTCAAAGACGGAATCACCTGACCAGGACGTACATGTAGCTGCTCGCATAGCTGTTTTACAAAACCTAGCGTCAGTGGAGAATTACCACGTAACAAGCCAGAAAACTCGTGTAGACTCAAACCAAGGCGCTTCGCCATTTCCATTTGAGTGATGTGCATTTTGGCTTTTTGTGACATCCAGATGTCGTAGAGCGCGTTTCGATCCAGCTCTGTAAATTCCATATCTGCCTCCGCTAATTCAAGAGCCAATACACTCTCACACTTACTTAAGATAAATGTTAGCGATAAGTCAGAGAAGTTATAATTGATCGTCCAAATATCAACCCTCAATCATTGGTAGCGTACCTCTGAACATGCATGAGGCGGTCGCTCAACAGAACATTGAGGTGACTCTCTTGTCATCGGAAGGAAAAGTCCATCTCGGACGGTTTAGACATAAGTAAATGATTTAAAGGAAATCACTGGGGTGAAGGAGTAATATCTGCTACCTTTCCTTCCATGGTTCACTAGAAATAAGTTACATATGCCACAGTGGTTTACCGAATTACAAAGCTACATTGAAACGTCTCATCAAAATTGGAGTGGAAGCGTCCTTTTCATTACGCTCGCTAGCTTTATAGCTTGGATAGCTTGGCGGCTGATCCGCTCTCGCCTCGCTGCGCTCGTAGAGAAAACGCCCTTCCACTGGGATGACATGTTGCTTGATGCGCTAAAAGCGCCAGTCAGTACACTCATTTGGTGTTGGCCAGCAACCGTCTCTATCGGCATCATATTAGAGAGCGAGCTCAACGATAAAATAAACTGGTTAAGTACGCTGAAACTGATTTTAATCATCAGCATCTTCGTATGGACCGTTATGCGGCTCATTACCAATGTTGAAGAGCATGTTCTCGAACAAAAGAACCGAGATGAAACAACAGTACAAGCGATAGCTAAGGTCGCGCGCCTGTTCTTTATTACCGTCGGAATTCTAACCGTAATGCAGGCATTTGGTCTGTCACTATCGGGCCTACTTACCTTCGGTGGTGTTGGTGGTTTGATCGTCGGTTTAGCGGCGAAGGATTTGCTGTCTAACTTTTTTGGAGGTCTTATGATCTACTTCGATCGTCCATTTAAAGTTGGCGATTGGATCCGTTCTCCAGACCGACAAATAGAGGGGACGGTAGAACGCATTGGCTGGCGTATGACCATTATCCGAACTTTCGATAAGCGTCCACTGTATGTGCCAAACTCAGTGTTTAGCAGCATTGTCGTAGAAAACCCATCTCGCATGCTGAACCGACGTATCTACGAAAAAATTGGACTTCGTTACGACGATGCTGAAAAAATGCCGCAAATTATCACCGCGGTAAAAGAAATGCTGAAAAATCACAAAGACATTGATGCACGCCAAACACTTATCGTCAACTTCGATACATTCGGTCCATCATCATTGCACTTCTTTATCTATACCTTTACTAAAACCGTGAATTGGGTGAGATACCATGAGGTTAAGCAGGACATACTGCTTAAGGTAATCAACATCATTAAAGAACACGATGCAGATATCGCGTTCCCTACTCAGACGCTTAAGCTTGATCCTATACAAATGGTAAAAGCGGAAGAGCAAGAAGATCACGGCTTCTAGTTCTCACCAATACCCAAATAATCAAGCCCGCTGTGTTTAAGCGGGCTTTTTATTTTTCTTCGCATGAAGTGGTTATTGTTGCGTTAACACTATACGTGCATTCAGCGGTTGGATTGGGCGATTGTTTTTCCCCATTACTTCCGAAAAAGATTTTATCTGCTCAGGAGAAATAGTTTGTGCTTCTTTCATCACCAACCAACGCACACCTTCAGAGCATGGTGGTGTCGTTAGTGAGCCGTTAAAGCGGTAGTAGTCTTTATCACTTGGGATAAGGGCATCAGCATCAAATGGAACCTTGATGGTAACATCTTGATCTTTAGTTGGAATGTTAGCTAGCATCTTAGCTAGATCTGGGTTCGCGTCACCCAGTTTAAAGAACACCGCGACAACAGCTAGATGACCTACTTTGTCGGCATGCACAAAGTGTGCTTCTAGAGGGTATTCTTTACCGTCCACATGGTTTTC
Source organism: Vibrio sp. 1457 (assembly GCF_033340195.1). Lineage (NCBI taxonomy): Bacteria > Pseudomonadati > Pseudomonadota > Gammaproteobacteria > Vibrionales > Vibrionaceae > Vibrio > Vibrio sp. 1457. Next base: position 172,575 of record NZ_JAWOWA010000006.1, on the reverse strand, counting down.
AGATGGCGTATGGAAGTGGAATTGTTTCAACGTAAACTCTTTACCATCAATGGTGAGTGTGTTTTTACCTTCTAAACCAGTCTGTAAAGTGTGACCGTTGTTCAGCAGTGAAATTGCCTTACCTTCGTAGTCGAAATTCAATTTTTCTAGCTTCGCTTCGGTCGCCGATTCAATGTTGATTGGGCTCTGGTTTTGACCTTTTGCGCACTCAGATGCAAACTCACCCCAATGAGCTGGCCCATGGTTTCCCTCGTAGCCCCAGCTTGCTGCATAAGCTGTTCCTGTAAATACCAGTGCCAAACCTAGTGTTGTTAGTGACTTCTTCATCATTTTCCTTATTTCTGAAAGTTAAATTCCGTGAGAATAAAGCCATACTAATCTCACAAAATTAAGCAGTGACAGAGTGAAAACTATGATTACAAAAGATTTTTGGAATAGAAGCCTCTAATGATGTAATTGACATGATGCTCAAAATTGAACGTCAACGATTATTGAATCGGTGTAAGTACCTGCAGGAGGGGTCGTTTGGCTGGTTAGTATCTGCGCGCGATAATTATAATTCTGTGGAGTGATACCATCCGGAATGGAGCCGCCAGTATCGACGTCACCGTGTTCACGACGTTCAGAACTGGTGCCTCCCCAGCGCTCCATCGTTGATGACTTATAGATTTCATACTCCAAATAGTGACCACTAGAAATCATTCGCCGCTGACCGCCGGACGCATTTAGGCCGTCATTCAAGCCAATGGAGAAGGAACTATTCTTGGTACAAGTTAACGATATAACCTGACTGACTGGTTCAAAACCGGCCACTAATGGGGACGAACCAAAATCAATATCTGGCGCTGTGATCATACAATCAGGGGTCACTTCCAACTCAACCGTAATCACGCTTTGAGCGCTGCCATTGGCGCGGCCAATGCATACCCCTAGAACCCCGATACCCTTACAGTAATCCCAAATCCAGGATACGGTGATTTGGTCTTTATAAGTCCCAGCGGAAAGATTACTACCCACTCCCGTCCGAGCATAGAGCGGAAACTCGGCTTGAGTGCCAAACAACCCGAGTAAATCGAGTAACCCGATTTCAAAAAAATTGTAAGTTTGGCCGAATACATACTCTTGTGAAAAACCTGGATCGCCAAAAATCTGATAGCTGAGCTCCGAACTCGAATCATCCTCATTTAATAGCAAACCATTATTTATACTGTTAAACGTTGCTGATACGTAGTCGCCACTTAACAAAGACACAAGTGTAGAAAAGTCACACGTAATCCCCGCATGAGGCTGAGCTGAGCTTTGCTGCTGAGAGCTTGAAACAGTAAACGAAGAAACACTGCCAAACAAGATTAAAGGTGCTGCCGCCGTGAGCTGACAAGCCATTGTCGAGCACGAGAAAAAGAGAAGTAGGCTAGCAAACCAGCTGCGCAAAATCATAGTGCGGTCTCTTCTTCGGCTTTGATACAAACCTGCTCAGGCAATGTTTGTATTTTTTGACTGTCACGCTGATACAACCCCTCAATAAACACTTTACATGGCGACTGTCCTTGAGGATAAAACTGAATATAGCGGCCTGGGTCAACGCCTTCAAAGTACGTAAAACCATCCCAACCAATTTGGCTTGTTAAGCCCGTTTCTGAGCGGCCATATGTACCAATCGGAAGGAACAAATGATTTTCGTCTACCACCGTCATGCTCAGTGCAATTTGTAGCTCTATTGGGAACTCTAACAGGTAGCCGTAGCCCGAATGTATCGAAGCAAACTGCTCTGTTGCAGAAAACGCAGCATTGGCAGGTAAATTAAGTGGATCGATTTCATATTTGGCGGTGTAATACGCCGTAGCCCAAGGAACAAGTAAGTAACCTTCATCATCTGTCACTCCGACAATTTGATTTTCATATTTAACCGGAATACCTTCAAAACCACTGGTGCTCACCACAGCGAAGCTGTCATACACTTCATTCGCTGGGAATATTTCTCCATCCAACGTAGAGACCGAACCTGCCATTTCCGCAAAATAATCATAGTCGCCACTGGTGCCATTTAACCCCGCTCTGAACTGCGCCCATGACGCACGGTAGGTCAAATCAGCCTGTTTACGGTTTTCTGGGTGTTCGTTAATATCATGCGCTAAATTGACGCCCCATCCACCTCGTATTGGCGCAAGGCGGCTGTAACCCACTCGCCCTCGCACATCGCCATCATCCTCTCTTTTCAGCGTTAGCCCCGAACTTCCCCCCAAAGAACTGAAAGGTAGAGAGAATTGCGCCAACGTAACACTCTGACCACCAATACTATGGTTGTAAGACAGGGACATATTGATATTAAAAGGCAGAGCGTAGCTATAAGTAAGATTTAGGGTACGTGAATCTGAGTCGGATTGTTGAATATCAAAGTACCCACCAGAAAGTGAGCCTCAATCTCCCAAACGGACTCCCATATTGATTTGTGATAGATGGCGCGACGCGAGTGAAGCGTCCTTGCCGTCATCGAGCATTTCGTAATTTGGTAAATGAGATAAGGTATAAAAGTCGGCTTGTTCTACTTGAGTTCGAGCAGCGAAGCTAAACCGCCGAGACTGATAACTATAACCTAGCGCATATGAGGTAGATTGATCCTGAAAATTACTCACACGAAACGAGGCATCCACCGTACCTAAATTGAAAGCATTGGTGACAAAGCCCAGCCCCGCAACGATCAGGTCATCTTTTGCTTCGGCTTGAGCTTCTAATGTTAACCAATCAGTCATGCCATGACGCAGAGCGGTAACCACGCCACCGTCTCCATAGTCGTTAGATGCATTACCGAAATTTTCTCTGATCGCACCAATACTCGCACTGTAAGATGTAAATCCGGTCTTGAGTAGATCGGAAGAGAGAAAAAATGGGCTGGTCATGACCGTTTGCTTACCTTGAGCATCCGTTGCAATTACCGTTGCTTCCCCAGCACCAGAGAGCATTGGAATATCGTTAATAATGAAAGGACCGGGCCCAACATTCATTGAGTCAGTTTTAAAGCCATTGATAAACAAATCTAACGTAGTGGGCGCTGTGACCTCACCGTAAAATGCAGGTAACGGCGTCGTCACGACATCCGGACGCATAGAGAAATCATGCGACAACTGAATACCCGCCAGTCTTACTGGTTGGCTCCAAGATAAAGGGCGAACAATATAGTCCCCTACCTCTATACGAATTCGCTTCTCTTGATTGACGTACTCGTAACTCGTATCAAAACGAGTGTACTGGCTGCTTTGCTGGGACTGAACATCGCGATGAAAGTTAGATTTAAATATCCCGGTAGTAGAAAAAACGCCAAACTCAGAAAAGGCTCTGACTTCATGATTTATAGAAACCTCCTTTTGTCGGCTTTCGTTCTCGTACACACCAAATACGTTGTAGTTAAGCAGGCCACCACGCCCAAACTGAGCCGGGGAAAATCGCCCCATATCCTGCGCTGATAAGCTCTGCATCGGTAACCAATTAGGCGGTACGTCAATTGCGAGTTGCAATGACGATTGCAAGTAACGCACGTTAACACCTGGGATAGACGTAACCTCAAGTCTCTCTTCGGTTCCAGGCAACGACGTGGCGGTAACCCCAACTGAAATGAGGTCCTCCCGGAGCAAAAAGAACTGATCGCCAACTCGCTCAACTTTCGCAACAAGCCCTGTTGCTCTTTGATTGATCACCAACTCCAGATTGAGGCTAATATTCTCAAACTTTTCTAATGAGAAATTTTCAGGACTCGGTAGCTCAGAGAAGTGGTTTGCTGAATTTGCACAAAGACCAATACTGCTCCACGTTACGCTAAGTAATACCAACCACAAGAAAGCATTCATTGTATTAAATCTATTCATTATTGCTTCAATGGTATTTGGTAACGTTTACCTCCAATATTCGCGCTCAAACTCAAGGGCCTGACATTACTATGGGGAATAGACCAAACCTTATACTGTTCAGGAAGAATATAGCCAGCTAGTCCATCGGAAATAACGACAGGATCTTTATTTGGTAGATTCAACTGTAAATTCACTAAGCGAACATGGTGTTTTCCTGAATTTTTAATGTGAACAAAACGCTGATTATTTTTCTTAATAAACTGTGCCTGTAAATCACCCCATAATTCACTGTCACGGTTTGGTTTTTGAGTATCAGTCAGCCCTTTCCCGTAAATAAACAAAGGTATCGAGTAACGCATTCGGACTTTGACAGCGAGTTCATTTTCCGTCAATTCTGTTTGAGGGTTTTGAGTTGGCGGTAATTCATCTATGATCACTCGGTATGCATACTCCTTACCCGCAGAGGCCTCATCTTGGTTGATGATGCGGATTAACTGCTTTTCACCTGGTTCAATTTTGACAAACGGAGGGGTTGCAATTAACTGGCTTTGACTTGAATAGCTATCTTCTCCTTCGTTTTGTTCCCACTTAAAAATTCTCACCTGTAAATAAGAATCAACACTGCCTTTATTTACCATCCAAAGTGATGTTGCATTACTCTCCTCTGATATTTTGGGGTAAATCGGCCAAATTAATAATGAGTTAGCGTTGGCATTTGAGAAAAAAACAAAAAGGAAGGTTATTAATAATAGTTTTTTGAGTATGAATTCCATTTCACCCCTCCAAAGTTCACTTACCACTCTAATGTCAGCGTAAGCGTATCCATATAAATTCCAGCCATTTCATTCCCATTTATTGTCGCCTTTGCCCAGATAGGAAACTGAATATTATCTGGGTCTTGGTCAGTATCGACGGAATATTGCGTGTCAATATCAAGCACCTGCGTATAATTTAGATCCTGAAACAAAAAGTAATCTACCGTTGTCGCTTCTTCACTGTGCTTTAGCTTACGTACACCATCCGATGCATTCATCCCGCCATTTACGGAAACATTCATCGTAATACCCGGAGTACAACTTAATGTGAGTGATGAACTGTAAGTGATGCTGCCTTGTACTTCCGTCACGTAAACTGAAGAATGCTCACCAAAATCTAACGTGCCTATTTGCCCGGCTTGGGTTGCGCTTTCTTCTTGTACTGCGCCGTTAATCAAACAACCTGTATCTACGGTGGCAGACACCTGAAAAGTTTGTGTCGCATCAGCCAGCACAGTTAAAGAACACAAACTCATCGCGACAAGTGAAAAGCCCCTAACAACCAGCGTCACGTTTTACCAGCTTAGCGTCACACTGATGGTATCGGAGTATGTACCGGCAATGCTGCTCGTACCGTAAGCTTTCGCAAAAAGCTCAATAGTTTGCGATGTTGCACTAGTAAATTCAGACAGAGCTACCGTCCCACCTTGTATAATTTGTGTGCTTCGGTCTGAGTCGGTAAACAACGTATAATCAATAAATTGCGCGCCATTTGACATCGCGTAGGTACCAACGGTCGCACTTGCATCATACAATCCGGTGCCCAATGTAAACGTCGGTGTCACACCATTACTACAAAGCACTTCAATACCCGTCGCACTACCACCATTTACCACACCATCTTGTTCACTGAAGATTGCAGGCACGTCTCCAAAGGCGAGTGAGCCAAAGCCAACGCCAGAAGCTGCATCTACCGCATTATTTCCATTAATCACACAACCTTGTACAAGGTTAATTGAAACATCAATCGTACCGCTCACTGACGCTCCATTCGCTTGCCAACTAAATGAGGTTAAGAGCAGAGGCATCATCAGATAAAATCTTTTCATATAAAGCTCCATTTTTACATTCCACTGTATATCGGTAACCTTTTTATTAGTTATAGCTCAATTATGACAAACCAAATGCATATAAAATGTAAAACAATAAAAAGAAGCAGGATAAGGATAAAGACGAACGGAAAATAAAAACATTAAACTTAAAAATGACGATTTTTAAGCATGTAATGCTAAAAAGTAACCACTAAAAACAAATGGTTATTATCTTATTCCAAATACAGAATTGACAATTAGTTAGAAGGTAGGGTGAAGTTGAGTGGAAAAAATCTAAAAAAAGTAGCAGAACGATACGAGAAGTTTAGAAAAGATTGGCGACCATTTCTTCCCGAAACAAAAATCTTCATGAAACAAAAATGCGCCCCAAAAAGGAGCGCATTTCTTACTTGAATAAGTTATTCCCAATCAAGAATAACTTTGCCTGACATACCGCTGCGCATTACATCGAAGCCTTCTTGGAAGTCATCAATCTTGTAGTGGTGCGTGATGATTGGCGATAGATCCAGACCAGATTGGATCAGTGAAGCCATCTTGTACCAAGTTTCGAACATTTCGCGACCGTAGATACCTTTGATCACCAAGCCTTTGAAGATAACTTGGTTCCAGTCGATACCCATGTCTGACGGTGGAATACCTAGTAGTGCAATGCGACCACCGTGGTTCATTGTGGTTAGCATTGAGTTGAATGCTGCTGGGTTACCAGACATTTCTAGACCAACGTCGAAGCCTTCTGTCATGCCTAGCTCAGCCATTACGTCTTCTAGCTTCTCTTCAGCCACGTTTACTGCGCGTGTTACACCCATCTTACGAGCAAGTTCTAGACGGTATTCGTTCACGTCTGTGATCACTACGTGGCGAGCACCAACGTGTTTAGCAACCGCTGCTGCCATGATACCGATTGGGCCAGCACCTGTGATAAGCACGTCTTCACCTACTAGGTCGAAAGAAAGTGCTGTGTGTACTGCGTTACCAAACGGGTCAAAGATAGACGCTAGATCGTCAGAGATGCCTTCAGGGATCTTGAACGCGTTGAACGCTGGGATAACTAGGTATTCTGCGAATGCACCTTCGCGGTTAACGCCCACACCAATCGTGTTACGGCATAGGTGAGTACGGCCGCCACGACAGTTACGACAATGACCACACGTGATGTGACCTTCGCCAGATACGCGGTCACCGATTTCAAAGCCACGAACTTCCTGACCAATCGCAACCACTTCACCCACGTATTCGTGACCAACAACCATAGGCACTGGAATTGTCTTTTGTGACCATTCGTCCCAGTTGTAGATGTGTACGTCTGTACCACAGATAGCGGTTTTCTTAATTTTGATCAGAATGTCGTTATGGCCAACTTCAGGTTTATCAACCTCAGTCATCCAGATGCCTTCTTCAGGCTTTAGCTTTGATAATGCTTTAATTTTCATAATGTAACCTTAATTAAAGGCCCTATTGTCTAAGGCCTAGAATCTTAAATAAGACCCATGTCCTTACCAACTTGGATGAACGCGTCGATTGCACGGTCTAGTTGCTCGCGAGAGTGCGCCGCAGACATTTGAGTACGGATACGTGCTTGACCTTTTGGTACTACAGGGAATGAGAAGCCGATTACGTAGATGCCTTTCTCCAGCGCACGCTCTGCAAATTCTGCTGCTACTTTTGCGTCGCCAAGCATGATTGGGATGATTGCGTGGTCAGCACCACCCATTGTGAAACCAGCGTCCTCCATACGAGTACGGAAGTGTGCTGCGTTTTCCCATAGACGATCACGTAGGTCACCGCTCTCTTCTAGTAGATCTAGAACGCGGATAGAAGCGCTTACGATTGCTGGTGCAACAGAGTTAGAGAATAGGTATGGACGAGAACGCTGACGTAGCCAGTCAATCACTTCCGCTTTACCAGATGTGTAACCGCCTGAAGCGCCGCCCATTGCTTTGCCTAGCGTACCAGTGATGATGTCTATACGGTCAACCACGTTGTGGTGCTCGTGCGTACCTGCACCTGTTTTGCCCATGAAGCCAACAGCGTGAGAGTCATCAACCATAGTCAACGCGCCGTACTTCTCTGCCAGGTCACAGATAGCCGGAAGGTTTGCTACTACGCCGTCCATTGAGAACACACCGTCCGTTACGATAAGAATGTGGCGAGCACCTGCTTCTTTCGCAGCGATCAGTTGTTGCTCTAGCTCTTCCATGTTGTTGTTTGAGTAGCGGAAACGCATTGCTTTACATAGACGAACACCGTCGATGATTGACGCGTGGTTTAAAGCGTCAGAGATGATTGCGTCTTCTTTGCCTAGAATAGTTTCAAATAGGCCCGCGTTTGCGTCGAAACATGATGTGTAAAGAATCGTATCTTCTTTACCTAGGAACTTAGAAAGCTTCTGCTCAAGCTCTTTGTGGATGTCTTGCGTACCACAGATAAAACGTACTGAAGCCATACCAAAGCCGTGCTCGTCCATGCCTGCTTTACCCGCTTCGATAAGTGCCGGGTGGTTAGCAAGACCAAGGTAGTTGTTCGCACAGAAGTTTAGTACTTCTTCACCAGTAGAGATTTTAACAGCCGCTTGCTGTTGAGACGTGATGACACGCTCTGATTTGTAAAGGCCTTCCGCCTTTACTTCTTCGATTTGCTGCTGAATCTGTTGGTAGAATGCAGAAGACATTTGAAATTCCTTCCTAGTTATTTTGGCGAGTATTTACTCGTTTAGAATTAGGCTTAGCCTTTATGTGACGGGCGTCACGGGCTATCACTCATCAATTAATTGTAGTGTAATTCAAGGAAGGAGGAAGGATTATACCTTAAGGTGGAAAAGCATTAATGAATCCTAGGCACAAATTCGATTAATGCTTTTCTATGAGTTTGTTATAAAAGGAATTATAGCCAGGTAGGCTTAGCCAAAAGTGCTTCAAAGTCCTTAGCAGGTAATGGTCGGCTATAGTGGAAACCTTGTCCGAACTCACAGTTTAGGTTTTTCAGGTAATCCACATGACGCTGTTCTTCGATGCCTTCTGCGACGATCTTAAGATCCAGCGCTTTTGCCATTGCTATGATTACGTTCACAAGCTCGCGGTCTGAGTCGTTCTCGAACATATTTTGCATAAAGCTACGATCAATTTTTAAGCGGTCGAACGGAAACTTCTGCAAGTAACTCAGCGCAGAATAACCAGTACCAAAATCATCAATAGTAAGTTTGGTGCCTAACGCTCGTAAGTTATTAAGCATGTCTAATAGCTCAGAATCGTGATTGAAGAGGAGACTTTCTGTCACTTCAATATCGAACTTATCTGACGGAAGACCAGACTCCTCAAGGCTGTGTTTAATAAACGTAAGTAAGCGCTCGCAGTACCTAAATTGAACACTAGAAAAGTTTACAGAAACAAACAACGGAGTCAGACTCTGCCATTGTGCCGCTTGTCGACACGCTTGTTGAATAGCAAACTCACCAATTTGATGAATTAAACCATTTTTCTCTGCAATAGAGATAAACTCTTCAGGGTTTACGAATCCGTACTTGTCATCATTCCAACGCATTAGCGCTTCTGCCCCTACGATTTTACCACTACTCAGCTCAATAATTGGCTGATAATACAGCTCTAACAACTGATTGGAGATCGCACTTCTCAGACGATTTTCCAGATCTAAGTAGCGTTGCAAGTCTTGGTTCATATTATGGTTATAAAAACAAAAGCCATCACGCCCATCTTGTTTCGCCCGATACATTGCCATATCTGCACATGCAAGAAGCTGCTCAGCGTTGTCTCCATCATCCGGGAACACAGACATTCCGACGCTGCTACTCAAGAAGAATTCATGGTTGTTCCAAACAAACGGATCGTTAAACGCCGAAAGTACACTTGAAGCAACTCGCTTTGCAGTATCATTATCAGGCAAATCAGGGATGACGAGTAAAAACTCATCCCCACCAATTCTCGCCAATAAGTCTGTTTTTCTCGCGACTTGATACAGTCGCTGAGCACTGAGTTTAAGGATTTCATCCCCAACAAAGTGTCCCATTGAATCGTTAATCTGCTTAAAGTGGTCTAAGTCGATGAACATCACCAAAACTTTAGACCCACTACGCGATGCCCTAATTAACTCCAAAGCCAATCGCTCGGAACCATAACTACGATTAGGTAAATTGGTTAATGTGTCATATTTAGCTTGGAAGGCGAGTTCTTTTTCAGACGCTTTTCGACGTTCAATTTCGTTCGTTAATTTTTTATTCTGTTGAGAAAGAATATCTTTACGCTTTTTTTCTTCCTCAAGCTTAATTTTCAATTCAATCCTATTATTGTTCGTGATGAATGCATAACATAAAGCAATGACGATCATAACGGCCAGAATACTCAAACCAATAATAAAGAGCCGTGATGTAAATATATCTCTTTCACTCAAAGGCTCGAACCACGCCATCAATTTGAAGTGATGTTTATCCACAGGAACTTCAAAGTAAATTTTTCCGTCTACAGCCTCAGAAACGAAATAATTCTCATCCTTATTGTGAGAAGGTGTTTTATTTATGGTATCCCATACAACCATTTCCACGTCTTTTATTTTTAGCACCATTCGGCTATAACTATCTTCGTGTTCTTGGTTAGTAAGTTGGTCAATAACAATATTCTTATTAAGATCGGCAATTAAAAAGGCAACAGGCTTTCCGGAGAACTTAACTTGCTTAATGACTTGAATGCGAACGTCATCATTGTATCGCGTCGCACAAACCTCTTCGGGATGCCCGTGTTGAGTCATTAAGGTCTGTATGTCCATTTTGTGCTCGGCAAGGTTTTCAGATCCAGTGGTGACAATGGTGACTCCATCACTGCCTACCAGCGTGAGCTTCTTATAGATTTGGCTGCTATTAATTAGCTTACTGTCTATCTTCTCATCGAAGCGACGCTTTAAATTAATTAAACTTGCACCTAACCCATACTCCATTGACATGCCAGAAGCTAAATTACCAAAGAATGTTTGTATTGTTTTATCTGTAGCTAGATTATCAACATCTTCACTCGCTATGGTAAATAAATTATCGAGTGTGCTTGCATAACTTTTTACTTTTAAATCTAGTTCTCTGTATTGAGATTCTTTTAACTTATTTTGACCTACGCTAGTCACAGTAATAAGCATAGCTAAGTAAATTGAAACTAATATTGCGCTTATTGTAATAAATCTTTTACTGGAAAATTTTTTAACGGCCTTATTCATCGGACTTTCTTTTTATCTTCTATAAAGTAATCGTTATAAAAGTAGTAAATAGATGGATAGTATTTTTTTACTAGTTTTTCGTATGAACCGTCTTTTTTTATCGAGTCTAAATAACGATCAAATGCTTTGCGTAATTCAGGGGAATTTTTACGGAATGCAACAGCCATTTTTTGATTTTCAGATATAGGGCCAATGACTTTTATTTCACCCGGCCATTTTTCGAGGGCAATTAGCGTATCCGCAACATCTAATAATGTGCTTTCCGCATCATTTTTCATTATCGCTGGAACCATCTCATTAAGGAGACGCGCCCCATCAGGTAATATAACTTTTGCACCTGTGTCATATAAGTCATAAAGGTTAGGATCCAAGCAAGAATGTTCTAAAGCTAACACTTCGCGACCATCGATCAGCTGCTTGACGTTTTTAACATCTTCATCGACCGACCCACTTGGTTTAATCGGGCTCAGACTAGAGTCGGATCTGGAAACCAACCATACACCTGAAGGAAAATAATCTTGTGAAAAATCGACAACCTCAGAGCGCCAATCAAGAATAGTAACGCCATTTGCGATCAAATCGCCTTCAATTGGAACACTTTCTCCGACAACAGCCTGCTTGTTGTGATATTGCACATTTTGCCCTGTCAACTTACCAACCACGTCGCTCCACTGTGCTGGAACATACTGGTACTGAACACCTAACGACTTGGCAAAACCTTTTATTATCTCTACATCCAAGCCAGTCAAAGTTTCCACTTCACCTTGTTCAATATAGGAGACAAAGTTAGCGTACGGGACACCAATGTGACGCAGTACACCGCGTTCACGGATTTGTTGTAAATCGTCTGACCAAGCGGCAGACGACGCAACAGAGGTAACCATGAGCGCCACCGTCGCTAAAGTTCTTTTGAATGTTATGACTGACATAATAATATCCTTACCTTTCACAAAGCGCCCAATAATGGGCGCTTGAGTGATAAACAACGATGTTAGAACGACGAGTAATACAAATTCGTCATCGCCACTACGAGCCCTTCCACATCTTGTTCGTCATGGAACAAATGCGTAGAGATACGCAGCGCGTAAGTATCAAAGTCATCATCCTTATGCAGCTTAAAGCTAGTCGTACGGATGATGTAACCATACTCTTCACGTAAACGATCTCGGAATTCCGTCAGTATCTCTTCATTAGTTACATCGGGGAACGGGTTAACCGTCGTTAAGCCACTGGTTAAGCCTTCCACGTTTGGTGAATACATTTTGGCTTGTGGTAAGTACTCTTGAAGCAAGGTTTTACATAAACTACCAAGGCTTACAACTCGCTCTTCGATACGGTCTCGACCAATCTCATCCCACATTTTGCAACTATCAACTAGTGCTTGTTTCGCAGGATAGTTATCGTTACCAATGTATTGCATTTGCAGCTGTTTACCTAGGTAATCAGCATGAGAAAGTGAGGAGTTGATCAACCATAACGGGTTCTCTCGGTCACTCCAATACTCATTCAAACGGTTACCGTTATCACGAACATACAGAATACCTGTCGCGCCCGGACCACACTGCCACTTATGACCAGATCCTGCATAGAAATCACAATCCATATCGTGGAAATCAAGGTCAAACATACCGACCGTATGCGCGCCATCAACAAGAGTAGGTACACCATACTCTTTTGCTAAAGCACAAATGGCTTTTGCTGGTAGCGCGGTTCCTGTTTTGTATGTGATATGAGAGAAAACAATTAGGCGAACGTTTTGATTCGCATCAAGCGCGTCTCGGAACGCTTGAATGTAATCTTGCTCAGAAACGTTTTCGGTACCAGTAAATACTGGTAGTTGAATTTCTACCACATCCACACCAAAACGATGTTTCGCTACGTTCATAGGTGATGTTGCAGCAATATGTTCATGGTGTGTCGTTAGAATCACATCACCTGGTTCAAAGTGTAAGCCATTAATGATCGAGCATAAGCCATCAGTAGTGTTGCGGCTGAGAATGATCTCTTCTGGGTTAGCACCAAAACCTGGTGCGACGTCTTTAACCATCTCAGAAACATACGGCCAAGAGCCAAATTTGCCTTTCATATCCCAAGGGTATTTAGCCACCAGCTTGTTGTTATGCTCGTAATCTTCAAGAACATGTTTTGGCATTGAACCTGTTGTACCAATGTTCATGTAAGTGGTTCGTTTATCCAAAACGAACTGTCTTCGCACTTTACGCCAGAAGCGCTTATCGTGTTTTCTACCTAGCCCGCGGCTGCTCCAATCAATTTTCTGTTCTCGTGCTTGAGCTACGCCTGAGAAAGCGGAAGCACTCACACCAGCAACAACAGCTCCTGTTGCGCCTTTCAGAAAATTACGGCGGCTGCTATTAGTCTGAATAGATTCCTTGTCTTTCATCTTTTTCAATCCTTGTCGGAAATTAGCCATATTATTAATTTTAAGTGCGTAACTATCTGTTACTAAAACATTATTACCCATTACAATCAGAGTTTAATTTTTTCCTCTGCCATTAAGTGACTTTAGTTCCAATTTTTTATCTTATTTGATGATATAAGCAACAGTTTGACCACAAATCTATAAACAACAATGTTCACATTAATATATTCGTTAATTTGATTATTCTTTATTGCGGACAATTCCACCAAATTCTTTATAAAACAATTATGAGCTTTGTTATAAAGTCATTAAAAATTTAACTTTGCGTTAATTTAAAAATATTCAGGCTATTTTAAGATTGGCGTCTATTCTTTTTATATCTTAACGATCTCAACATGTTAAGACTAAATAAAAGAAAGCTGATTTCGGATCGAGATATCAGTTTAAGACCATAAAGTGATACACATCACTCTATGACATAAACTCACCGCTCAACAGACATAAGTACAACAGGTTTTCACTAATATGTGCTTGAGCGTACACCCTAAAAGAAGGAGGTCCCATGTTAAAAGGATTGCTATGCATTTCAGTTGCATCCGCTCTTGTCGCCGCCCCTAACGTGCTAGCGAAAACGGTAGAAATGACTGCTCTCAACACCAATGAGAGTGCGGGTACCATTGAGATTTCACAAAGTGATTATGGCGTTGTTTTTACGCCTCAATTATCAGGTTTGTCAGCAGGTGTGCACGGTTTCCATGTTCACACTAATCCATCTTGCGATAGCATAGAAAAGGATGACAAAACCGTATTAGGCGGCGCAGCAGGTGGCCATTATGATCCTAACAACACAGGGAAGCATGGCTATCCTTGGACCGATGACAATCATTTAGGCGACTTGCCTCCACTCTATGTGGACATGGACGGCAATGCCAATCAGCCCGTTGTCGCGCCTCGCCTAAAATTATCAGATTTAAAAGGTCGAGCGTTAATGATCCATGCAGGTGGTGACAATCACTCCGATCACCCAAGTAAGCTAGGTGGTGGCGGCGCTCGCGTCGTATGTGGTGTTATTGAATAAACATTAACTTATGTCTCACACTTCTCTTTAGATTGCGAGAAGTGTGAACTTCTGTTGATATTGAGAGGATGTTGCATTGGTCTCAAGGTAGCTGTGGTGAAGCATTAAGATCGATTGAACAATCTTCGTCCCGATCCCCAAAGAACCGCCCTCCGCTTCTTCCTCGATGTGATTGACGAAGGTAAAGTGGATACGCGACTTATCCTCACTCAAATGTGCTTGGCAATGCACTTCCGAGCCGATTGGGCTGTGGCGCAATGCATTTTCAAGCAGGTTCAATACCAACCGCTCCAATAGCCCCTTGTCACCCACGGTTTGGATTTCGCTATCGATATCCACTTTCAACACCACTTCTTTACGAGAAAACTGGCTCTGCATCGTTTCGGCACATTCTGCCATCAACGCGCCAAGATCTACGGGGCGGTACTCGTAGTTTGGCATTGGAGCTTCTTTGCGCGCGGCGTCTAACAAAGAATGCAATTGAGTTGAGAGCTTCTCACAATTTCGGAAAGCGACGTCAATCAAAGGATCGGATTCCGGATGTTGCAAACGCCACGTTTCCAAATAGCCAAGCACGCTCGATAACGGCGTTTTTAAATCATGGCTAAGCTGCAACAAGCTTTGACGACGATGAGACGATTGATACTCCAACTGTAAAAACTGCTGCTGAATGTGCTTCGCCATCATCTGATAAGAGTGCGCAATCGGCACGAGCTCCGGCACTTGGTGAGTAAAATCAGGTTGCAGGCGGAAATCATGTTCAGCTTGTTGTTGAAGTTGCTTGGTCACACGTTCAATCGGATTCAATAGGCTACGTTTGACCAGCACATAAGCCCCAAGAGCAAAGCCTAAAATGGACACTAAGACCAATCCTGCCAGCGCGATGTAAGGAGTATCGACTTGAGCATTGGCAATGGCGTCATGTCGGGTACTGCCAATCACCACGTAGAGATAACCGATCGTAGAGCCTAATTCTTCTATCGCGGCGACAGAAAAGACTTTGTGCTCACCACGATTACGTGGGTCTTCACCCAAAATAGGAAAAGGTTGGTCATTTAAGAATTGCTTAATGGGATTGAGATCCACCTTCCCCATGATCTCCGCCCCTTCCGGTGCTGCATGGGTGGTGATGTTACCTTGGCTATCGAGGAAGTAGATTTCAAAATCAGGGCCGATCAGCATGAGCGTGTGAAAAATCGACTTGAGCGCTTTCGGATTGTAATCCGTCCCGATCATCAGCGGGTTATCATCACGCATGTGGCTAGCTAGCTCTTTATGCAGGCTTTGTTTAGTGCGTAACTCGATGGTTTCTTTTTGCCAATTGTAAGTCAGTGCAATCACCACCGCCGCGAGGCAGAACCACAAGCTAGTAAATACTACCAAGCGAGATTTGAAGCTCATCCTATCGCCTCCTTAAACAGCGGTGTTTCCGAAACACCCGTGATGATTGAAAAATGACGGTGAAAACAACTGCAGACTTACTGTCTTGGCTTGATGTTTTGACTTACTTTCTTGCATTAGTGTCTTGGTTGAAACTTATACCCAACACCCCAAACAGTTTGAATGAAGTGATGATCAGAATCAGACAACGACAATTTGCTGCGTAAACGGTTAATGGTGCTACACACCGTGTGGTGATAACCAGAATGACTAGTGTTCCAAACGTGATCGAGCAATTCATCTTTACTGTAAACTCTGCCCGGACGAGTCGCGAGAAACTGCAGCAAAGTAAACTCTGTCGCGGTAAGAGTGACGTCTTTGTCGTTTAGGGATACTTGGTGCAACTCCGGAATGATTCTTAGCGGACCAAAATCCATCGCATCGTCGAGGACTTCATTTGCCACCTTTGCTTCTGCGGTTTGGCTGACTCTGCGTAACACGTTTCGCACTCGTGCTTGGAATTCTAATACGCTAAATGGCTTAGTGATGTAGTCATCAACGCCCGCTTCTAAACCGTCAACCTTGTCCATTTCACCGTCTCTGGCTGTCAGCATGAGCACTGGGCTCCAATCTTGTTGCTGACGCAAATAATGGCAAATGTCTAGACCATCACCATCTGGTAAACCTCGGTCAAGGATCAATAAATCAAAGGGTTGTTGCTGGTATTGCGTTTTAGCATCGGCGACATTTGTGGCTCGCGACACTTGGTGTCCTTGAAACTTGAGATGCATCTGAACCAGCTCTGCCAAATCATCGTCATCTTCCACCAACAAGATGTTCGCGACTAAATTGATTGCCTGTTGTTCCATGGTCCTTTCCTTGCCTTCGAGTATCCTCACTTTGCACATGACCGGAACAAATTAGAAATTCTTTCAAAAAAGGTTCCGATGACGCCATGAGGGATAAAGCGCTCGGCTACAAGCGCTTTGGAAAGGAGACGTCATCGGAGCCTGTGTTACTCGACTCGAGTGATGGTGACTTTCGCACCTGGGTTCAAGAAACGATGGTTCGCAGAGAGTGCTGAGTTTGCTAATCCATCATCTTGGCTAACAACACCCGCATGGAATGCAACAACGTCACTGCTGTCATTACGAGCGGCATTGAAACCCTCACCGCCACCTGCTGGGCCCGGAATGGTTGCGGCAAGCTCATCATTCAGTTCCGTGCCGGAATCCCAAACGTTCATGCTCATTTCATAGCTTTCACCCACTGCGAGCGATTTGAGCGATAGCCCCGTTTCACCAACAAAGGCATCATTGGTATTCACAAACATAGACGCCACAGACAAGTAACCGTAACGACTAGGGTCAACCGTGATGGTGACTTCGTCCGATGCACCCGGCAACACCAATCCATTGCCCGAAATGCCTTGGTAAACACTGTCATTGCTGTTCATCAACTCAATCAGCTCAGCGTTACTCCCGCCTTCGGCAAGATGCTCAAGTTCAACAGATGCGGCTTGTCCAATTTCAAACAGTTGGTAGTCACCATTGTGAGTGAGTACCGCGAGCGGAGACATAGGTTGATTCGCAGTCAAGTTCGCCACGTTGACGGTGTAGCGGTACGATTTCACTACATCGTTATCATCATCGCTTGGACAACCGGCGAGCAAGCCGACTGAAGCTGCAACTAGTAAGATTCTGTATTTCATACATCCCCCTTACTTCACAACGATTGTGATGGTTGCAACTGGGTTTAACCAACGATGGCTGCTGCTGTCTAGGTCACTGATGCCGCCGGCTGGATCGCTATCACCAAGGTTACCCGGATGCACGTGAACTTTGTCGTTAGTTACCGTTGCTTCAACGCCTGTGCCGCCAGTACCAAAGGTAATGAAAGGTGGGTTTGGCATGCTAGACGCAAGTTCATCGTTCGCTTCTGTACCGGCATCGTAACTTCTTAGCGTTGCTCGGTATGTACCCGCTTCCGTTGGAATCTTCCAGCTATCTAGACCGACGAAACCATCATTGGTTGGCAGCAACATCGCGCTCAGAGAAAGATAACCGTGGTCGCCACTATCCAAGGTGAAGGTGGTTGCAACACCTGGATTCAAAATGCCACCAGCAGGGTTCTCAACCACCGCACCACCAGCGTTACCAATCACACTAGCAAGCCCAGAGATATCACCACCTTCTGCCATTGCTTCTAGTTCTGGCGTTGCTGCTTGACCCGTTCTGAACATTTGAAGATCAGAGCCATGTGCAGCAACAATAAGTGGCGTAAAGTAGATGCCTTTGGTTGCGTTTGTCACGGTGATTTCCAATTCCGCCGCATTCACTGATGCAGAGCCTAGTGCCATAGCGACTGAAGTCATGACGAGTCCGAGTTGGGTACGTTTTTTCATTGTGATTCCATCCTTTAATGAGGGTTGAACTACCCAAGCCCATGTGTACGGCTTTACTTCTTTGTTCGTGACTTGAGTAGGTTAAGCATTACGTTTCGAACGTTTTGCGTTCTTGCCTCTAAGAATGACGAGCAAATCTATCAGCAACTTCATCGAATTCTCATAAAATTCTCACAAGTTCTGTTCGAATTCTGTCAGCAGCACTTTTTTATTTATACTCAAGTAACCTCGAGATGCTTGGTTCAGCGAGGATGACTTGGTTTGAAGGCGAGGCAACAATTTGAAAATCTAGTGGTTCTAAATCGAAAATTGTTAACGAAGCATGCGAACCAAGGCAACTCGCCCTTTGGGAGCGTGCCACTGAAGCAATTTCTTCGTCAAACAACTTGGAAAGAGCTCGCTATTCCGCTTCGTTGTTTTCCTTGAACTTGAATCAGTGACAACGCTCTGAACCATGTATCTTGAAGTCACTTGAGTATATTCAGGTATTTACACTTCGCGCTTTCCCCTCCTAAAATGCAGTATTCCCTGTTTAAATCACGATTCTCACCATGATTCATAACGTTCTGTCTGCCTACTATGGCGAAATTTACGGCATCGCTTTTTTCAACCACTACTTGAGCCATTACGCCCAAAGTGAACAACAAACACTGTGGAAAACCTTGATTGAAGTGGAAGAACTCACCGCAGAAAAGCTCAAACCTGTACTGCTGACAAATGGCATGG
This sequence comes from Vibrio sp. 1457, assembly GCF_033340195.1. Taxonomy (NCBI): domain Bacteria; kingdom Pseudomonadati; phylum Pseudomonadota; class Gammaproteobacteria; order Vibrionales; family Vibrionaceae; genus Vibrio; species Vibrio sp. 1457. The sequence continues at coordinate 153,687 of NZ_JAWOWA010000006.1, read as the reverse complement.
ATATCGAAAGCCGACACCAAGAGATGTTTGATAAAGGCTTGGCAGATGCAACCAAGTGGATTGGTTTACCATGGCAAGAGTTGGTGGCGACTCTTCTGAAGTGGGTAGAACCTTATGAGGTCAAGTATCGAGAGTGGTATGAAGAAGTGAAAGCTTCACAGCAGTATTCAATCGCTGAGCGAGAAGCTATCGAGTTAATTGCAGACCATGAAACGGCCATTTATCACTGTTGGCAGCAATACCATACTGGTGAATCTGGCTTGCCTGCACTCAATGCATTTTTGGCAAAATATCGTTAAAGCGAGACGGTGACACTTGAACCTCGTGAAACCGTACCAGACAATATCGTTATTCCGCTGCGCAGAACTGAACAATTATGGTTAATCCAAAACTCATTGCCCTACTTCCTGATCTTGCTTCGTTTATCCTAGTGGTAAACGAAGGCAGTTTTACCGCTGCAGCCAAACAACTCGGCGTAACGCCATCGGCTTTGAGTAAGTTGATCACACGGTTGGAACAAGCCCTCTCGGTCAAACTGTTTGAGCGTACGACTCGTAAGTTGATCATCACTCAAGCTGGGCAAAAGGTTTACGACCAAAGCATTGCAATGGTAAATGCCGCGCAGCAAGCCGTTGAGCTATCTGCGGAAGATCATGCCGAGCCAACAGGCGCACTCACTGTGGCAGCCCCTGAAGCATTTCTTAATTCGGTGCTTCAACCGTTTGTGTTGCCATTCCTAGAACGTTATCCAAATATACAGCTTAAGCTGCGTGCAGCAGATGGTGAGATCGATCTGTTCCGCCAAGGTATTGATGTCGCCTTTAAGCTCACCGACAAACCCGATGAGAATCTAGTGCTCAAAGAGATCAGCAAGACCAATCTCGTTTTATGTGCCTCTCCAGATTACCTAGCCAAACATGGTATGCCTGAGCACCCAACCGAGCTTGAGCAGCACGATTGTATTTACCTTGCCGAGAACGACAAAGACAACATCTGGTCATTCTTTAAAGAAGAAGCGTTCCACTCCATTGCCGTAAGTGGACGCTACGCCGTCAACCATTCTCAAATGCGCTTGAACGGGGTTAAGTCTGGCTTGGGAATTGGGATCTTCCATGACTTCGTGATCAAAGACGCATTAGAGCAAGGGGAAGTGGTTGAGGTTCTGTCGGATTGGATGATTAAGAGTAACTACCACGGCGCTATCGCGATGCAGTATGCACAAACCAAATACATGCCTGCTCGCCTGCGTGTGTTTATCGACTTCGTTAAGGAGCATTTAGTCTCCGAGGACACTAACCATGCTTGAGGATACGAGCCATGCTTGAAGAGGCTAACCATGTTTAATGCTATTCATCACGTCGCGATCATTTGCAGCGACTACCCAAGATCAAAACGCTTTTACACTGAAGTGTTGGGATTAAAAGTCATTGCTGAAAACTATCGTGAAGCCAGAGACTCCTACAAGCTTGACCTCGCTTTACCTGACGGCAGCCAAGTGGAACTGTTTAGCTTTCCGGGCGCACCAGAGAGACCGAGCTTTCCTGAAGCACAAGGGCTACGACATCTCGCGTTTTTGGTTGATAATGTTGAGCAAATAAAAGCCTACCTAGAATCGAATGACGTTGAAGTTGAGCCAATTCGTATTGACGAATTCACAGGCAAAGCCTTTACCTTCTTCCAAGACCCAGATGGCTTGCCGCTGGAGATTTACCAGAAATAAAAAGAGCCAGCACTTCGCTGGCTCTTTTACTATTTCATTCTTTGTCTGTTACTAATTCAACGCCGTTTTCAGCTTCTCAACGCGGTTGAACAACAGCCAATCCAGTGCGAGAACCGTAACAATTGCCAAACCGCCCATCGGGAACGCCAGACACAATATCACCAGCGTTACTAAGCCAAGCTTCCAAATACCGCCCTGCTGAAACTTAGGTGGCGCGCCCAATGTGGCACTGCGACTTGGTCTACGAATCCACCACATCACCACACCTGTAATTGAGATTAAGATGAACGCCAAACAGAACACCACGTTGAGCACTTTGTTAAGCACACTGACATCACCTTGATGCAATGACACACCTGCCGCCATGAACTTGGCAAACAAACTGTAATCTTGCCACGTGACGTCCACCAACAAGCGACCGGAATATTGGTCAAAGTGGCTGGTGCGATCTTGTCTTGGGTCGGAAATATCGCCACCCATAGAGTTAGCTGCAACGGTGTAAACGCCCGTCTCAGAGCGCGGCAAAAACAACTTATAACCAGTGAAGCCCAACATTTCAGCCTTGAGGATGATATCATCAATAGAGAGCGCATCATGGCTGCCTGCGTATGCCATCTCTTCCTTCATGTTGGCATGATCATGAGCGGGTTTGTCTTTCGACTCTGGCACAGCAGCGAGCTCTAAGTTCCATGGCATCTCTTCTGAAGCACCGTGGTTAAGATCTTTATGTGTCAGTGTGGATTCCGGTTTCTCACCCCATGTATAATAGGTTGGGAAGGTATTCCAAGCTTGCACCATTTTCGCACCCCAGATCCCTGCCCAAGATAAACCTGAAATCAAAAAGAACAACAGAACAATCGACAGCACACCACCTAAATTCGCATGCAGGTCACGCATCAAAATCCGAGGGCCATTGTTAAAGCGAATTTTCAAAAAGCCAGCGCGGCTTGCGTTGTCTCTCGGTACCCAAAGGTACAAACCAGACACCAATAGCAAAATCCCCAAACTTGCGGCGATTTCAATCAAACGGTCGCCTAGGTCGCCGATGAGCAACGTGCCGTGAATGCTGTTCATCAGTTCATAGATGCTATCACCACGATTAATGGTGCCTTGTACGTCTCCTGTGTAAGGATTTACTGCAACAATCAGAGAGCTGCCTTCTTGGTTTTGAATCGAGAATCGGTTGGCAATATCGGCCGTTTTGGCAGGTACAAATTGGGTGACATTAAAATCGGGATACGCCTGCTTTACGGTTTCTAATTGTGCAGAGACAGGAACCATTTGCTCTTGTGGTGAAACCTGTAATGTCGCTTCGTATCGAGCCAGTTCGATTTCATCATCAAACAACATCACCAACCCCGTTAGGGAAAGCATCAGCATAAATGGAATGACGAACAAACCTGCGTAAAAGTGCCATCGCCACGTCATAAAGTAGATGGATTTTGCGCGTGAGGCTTCCTTGAGTTGAGGCTTTGCCGAGTTTCTCAACATGTGTATTTTCCTTTTTTCATTGTTGAACACCCAAATGCAGCCAAACGCATCCTGCACATACACATTCGTATGCGGCGTTATTTGACTTAGATTTGGGAGTACCACTGCTCGAAGTGGCAGTGTTGCTGACTATATACCCAAGTGACTTCAAGATGCTGGATTCAGAGCGTTGTCATTGATTCGAGTGCAAAGAAAACAACGCTGTGTAATAGACCACTCTTTCCAAGTTGTTTGAAGCAGCAATCGGAGCAATGACACGCTCCCGAAGGGCGAGTTGCCTTGGCTTGTATACTTTGTTGTCGATATCTTGATCTAGACCCACTAGACCTTTAAATCGCCGCCGCGTCTACAAACCAAGTCATTCTCGCTGAACCAAGCATCTCGAGGTTACTTGGGTATCGTGTAATTGTTTTCGTTATGAGAAAAGGGAAACCGGCGGCGCTCTAGGAACTGGTGTTTCAAATCGCACACTTAGAGCCAAATAAGCGTAGCTGTCAGAAGTCACCAAGCTCTGTCTTGAAAGTATCGGTGTCGTTGGAAGTGTATCGTGATGAAAAGTCGAGAAGTGGCTAAACGGACAAGGCTTACCTTTGTGGCTAACCGAATTGTCGCCCTCTTCTATTTGAACCAATTCAAAACCGTTAAGCGTACATAGCGTCGCCCACACGCCCATGCTGTTACCATGAGCATTGATAACAGGCATCAGCGTCACTAGCACCCAACTGAGAGCACTAGCAAATAACATTGAGCGGTAAAAAGGAATTAATCTACGCATAACGGTGACTTAACAAATTTCACACAGCGTAACCAATTCTGAGTGGTAGCTCAAAAACAGGATCAATAAGTGCTTGCTACCTCACAGGTTTTCTTGAATGCATCGATTGACAGGCGCAAAAAAGCCCGCCGAAATGGCAGGCTGATAATGTGTTCATTCATTACTTAGAAATAACGCGTAACCCACTGCCACGAGCAAATGCTCCGCTCAGTAGATAATTAGCCGAACAACTTGCTCCAAATGCTTGGATTGCGCTTGTCGTGGTACTCTTCACGAAGACTATCGATTTCACGCAGTTGAGCTTTTGCTTCTTGTAGCTTGCCCGCATCAAGATCCGCTTCAATCTTATCTAGCGTTACCGTCAGTTTGTTAAAGCCTTCTAAGTAAGTATCAAACTTCTCTGGTGGGTAATTACCACGCTTAGATTGTTCAACAATCGCTTGCAAGCTATCAATCGCAGATTTCATGGTTTCGACATCAGATGCTTCTGCCGCCTGTTTGAATTCCATCTTCATCTGTTTCATGTTTTGTTTTAAATCAACCGCTTCTGCCATTGCGTATGTTGAGCCAAACGCAATCGCACACCCTAGGACTAAAGGACGTAACATTTTTCACTTCTCCATTTATAGTGCCGAATTCTGTGTCGGCTTTATTCACCCAAATAACCTACGCCATAAAAGGCGAAAAACTAGCTTATTTGAGTATTTCCGGGTCGCAGTGTAAAGCAATCTGGCGTCAGGTGCATACCTTAAATGTAATCAAGTTTATGCGTTGAGAATGCTGTCATATTCTGCAATTGGTTTACGGCCTCTCAAAGCTAAGAAAGACAAAAACTGCTGAGCGGTGCGAGTAATCACTTTCTTGCTATCAATACCCACTTTGTCCATTAACTCTCCAACCAACTCCAGATTACCAACATCGTGACAGAAGTGCGCGTCACTGCCCGTGGTGAAGAAAACACCGAGATCTTTCCCGATTTGTGCAATCTCGTGGCAACGGTCTACGCTGCCTACTCGGCTGTTACCTTTCAGCGTGGTGTTATTAATTTCAATCGCGACATTGTGCTCTTTCGCGCACGCTAAAACGGTCTGAAAATCAAAGTCGAAATTTGGATTACCAAGATGACCGAGCGCATCAATACGACCACTCTGAATGACATTAACAAGTGCTTCCGTGTGAGTTTGCTTGTTTGCTGGACGAAAAACGGGTTCATGAAAACTCGCGATCACCCAATCTAAGTTGCGGTCCACACTCAGTGGAATATCAATGTCGCCTTCGGTATTCATAATGTTAGATTCAACGCCGCGAATAATCGCAACGCCTTCAAGAAAACGAGGCAGAATTTTCTGGTTAGAGAAGAACCAGTAATGAGGCGCACCCGGCATTAATTCTGCGTGATCGGTCGTGCAGAACATATCCAGCCCGTTCTCTTTTGCCAACTTTGCATTTTCAATCAAGGTACTGTACGCGTGACCACTGGCGTACGTATGTGTATGGGTATCAACTTTAAATTCCATCATCCACTCTCTTAGGTGCGCTATCTTGCGTGCTATTGTATACCTTCAGGCAACGCATCGTCAGCTCAAGATAAGCAAGAACCCTAAACTTGCTCTTCACTAATGGCTTTTATCAAGGGTAAAGCTTTTTCCCATCCGTGATTAAACATGGAAACAAAGTCATTGTGAGTATGAATGGTAACATTGAGTAGTAAACGATCGTTGTTGGTATCGATCTGGTAGATCTCTCGCGATCCGATCCACCTAGATGCTAGGTCAGCATCGAGTTGTTGACGATTATCCGGATTAAAAATGGCAACATGATGAAATTCAAGTTTTTGAAGCGGTAGCACCGTATCTATGATCGCCCTTGTCCCGCCCATATCTGGATCAAAAAAAGTGATGCCACCTCCTTCTTCCCAAGCTCCTTCAAATTGAGACTGCGGTGAAAAGGCTTGTGCCCAACGTTTATACAACTCAACATCGGTTAGCACTTCCCACACTCGTTGCGGTGTCGCCGAAATTTCGACGTAATAATTTAGCGTAAGCATGATTTCTCTCCCTGAACCTTTCTTGACGCTAGCCCATACTCAAGAAAAATCAAACCACACGACCAATTTATCTACCTGCCCCCTTCATTTTCCGACAGACTAAGAAGTTCTCGCTTGTAAACCACCACTGCGATACGCCGTAAAACGAACCCAACATGTGTTCAGTATGATTGCGAGCACTATTAAACTCATCCCAACAATTTGACTTTGACTCATTCGGTCTTCAAAAAACAGGCTCTGCCAAACCGCAGTGAACAATAAGTTAGTAAAAATGAGTGGCGCAAGTTGAGAGCCACTGCTTGCCAGTTTATATGCTTTGGAGCGAAAAACTTGGGTGTTAATGATCATCAGAGACATCATACCGATCCACAGCGTATTTGAAGAAATCTCAGGCGCCATAACACTCATATTAAGTAACACGTCGAAGTCGTTAAACAAAGTTAGCGGCAACAGAAATACGGCAGCAAAACCAAACGCCCAAAAGTTGATTTCTAGCGGCGACATATTTGTTTTACTCACTTTATATAACGTAAGCTGAGAACCAGAATTGAAGAGTCCACCAGCCAAGCCGAGCAATAAATCCGCTCGCCATGTAATCTCACTTCCACCGCCCGCCAACATAACCACACCAGTGAACGCCATTGCTAAAGCCGCCAATGTTGAAACACGAATGCGCCCCCTCATGAACAGCTTTTCAACCAAGGGAATAAATAATGGGCCAGTAGCAAACAAAACGACCCCCTCAACGAGCGTTAACGTTTGTAATGACGCGATAAAGCAAAGTTGTGACAAACCGATACAAAGAGCACGCAATAAAATAGGCTTTAGCGTGCCCGCTTTAGGAAAGGTAAGGTTTTTCACACGAAGTAAGATAAGCAAGATAAGCGCAGGCACTAAAAAACGTAAGAAGCTAAATAGTGTGACGGAAAGTTCGCCTGACAACTGCTTTGCTAACAGTCCAGTAACAGATAAGCTTAACGTAGACATCAACATGAAAAGGATAGATTTATTTACAGCATTCATTCAATACTCCTTAATATATGGAGCATTTTAAAAGACATCACTTATCGTAAATAGCGAGTAATATTAACCATTGATGTAAGAAAAACTTACAGTTTAACTTATCTATCACCAGCTACGGTTTTTAAATTATGCGGAAACTAGTCCCCTTAAAGTCCATCTACGCATTTGTTGCAGTAGCTGAGTCTGGCAGCATGACAGAAGCAGCACAGATATTAAGTGTGAGCCACTCAGCCGTAAGTCAGGCAATTAAATCGCTGGAGAGTCAAGTCAACAAGCCTCTATTTGATCGCATAGGCAGACAAGTTCAACTCAACGCGGACGGTAAAAAGTATTACAGGAAGGTGGCACCCGCTTTAGAGCAAATTGTCGATGCAACGGAAGCACTCATCCAAGATCAGAACTTGCAGCGTGTTACGCTCAATATGGTGAATTCATTGGCTCTTCACTGGTGGATTCCTCGAATGTCAGATTTACAAGGGTTTGCTCCTCAATTAGACGTTCGTTTATCAAACCTGTCTGGCAGATTCAATTTAGAACAAGAAGGTATCGACGCGGCCTTGGTGCATGGAAATCCCGAAGAATGGCAGGATTACTACTGCGAAAAGCTCAGTGAAGATGAACTGGTTTTGGTGTGCAGTCCTGAATTGATAGCGAAGACAAAGGACTCAAACATCACTCAACTCTTAAAGCAATATCCCATCATTGAAGTTACTAACGAGCGAAGAAAAAATGACTGGAACGTGTGGCAGGACGCGACGGGTATCCAGCGACCTAAAAATAAAAAACCAATCACTTTTAACATGTCGATACAAGCCGTCCAGGCCACAACTCGTCGTTTGGGGTTATTGGTCACTCATCGCTTGTTTGTGAAGGATGACATCAAATATGGTCAGCTAATCGAGCTGGGTGAACCCGTCATTAATCCTCATCAACAGCTTTACTTTGTATGCCCGCCACACAAGCTAAAGCTTGAATCGTTTCATCTGTTGCGATCTTGGCTACAACAATCATTCAACTATTAGAAACTTTTGTTAAGCACATTCACTGAAAAACTAGTATAAAGTTAGAAGAGCACTTTTCATCCAAGGATGGTTTATGAAGCAGTATCAAATATGGCTAAGCGCACTCTGTTTTGCAGTATCTTTGAGTACGACCGCTGAAGTAGAAAATGATAACCGCCTTTCAGAACAAGGGATCTCCACGGCAATTATTGGGGGTCAGCAGGCTACCCAAAACCAACTTCCTTTTTTTGCACGTCTTATTCTACATAAAACTGGCGCTAATCAGTTTGCCAATATTTGTGGGGGAACCATTGTAAACGACCGCTTCATTTTAACTGCGGCCCACTGCGTAGAACCAAGCGTTTTTACTGATGGCTGGACAATCAACGATCTACGAGTGCTAGTCAAAAACCCTACGATGAATGACGTGTTTGTTGAAGAATTCAAAGATGTTCGCTCTATCACGATTCATCCTGATTATGTGCCTAGCGATTTATGGATTAATGACATCGCTGTCCTTGAATTGACTAGACCTATCACCGATAACGTCCAATCCATCACTTTACCGCAAGACTTTGGAGACTACAGCAGCAAGTCAGTTTATCAGATATTCGGTTTAGGTCAGACCTCAACCAATGATGAAAGCCCCCCTAACTATTTACGCTGGGCAGAAGTAAAACCCCTTACCGACACCCAATGCGCTTCGTTGGTAACAGGGTTTAACGCTCAGGAAAGTTTATGTGCGAATGGATTTCCTGAACGAAGCTACACTGGCATCTGTCGTGGTGACTCAGGCGGTCCTCTCACCTATCAAGACAATAATGGCATGTATCAGCAAATTGGCATTGTGAGCTACGGTTCTTCAGTTTGCGAATCCGCTGCGATTCCAAGTGTGTTTACCGAGATTTTGAACTATGCAACATGGATTGAGACCCAAACCAGCTCAGGTGTAAAAACCAGTTATAACGCCCTCTTAGCAAGTTCGGAAGATTATCATAGCGAAGGGGACTCTGGCTTTGAGCCTGTCGATACCAACACATCTGGCTTTGGTAACAACGGCAGCAGTGGCGGCGGTGCTCTCGGATCAGGGTTGATCATGCTTGGAGGCTGGTTTGGTTGGCTAAGACACCGCAGAAATTATTCGCGCTCCTAGTAGCGTCAACAAGACATCATAATATCTTGCGCTTAACGCGAGAGTTAATGATGTCTTCAATCATCTTTTGCTCTTTTTTCGCTTTTTCATAGTTCTGCTTAGTACGCCAACGTTCAAGCACTTTTTCTAACCCTTGAACGCGTGCGTGCTTGTGTTCTAGCGTTTTCTGTACAGATGCACATTCCGCTTGCATAACGGCTTGCTCTTGCTCGTGGTGACGAAGCATTCTTTGTAGCATTTGGTCAACACGATTAAAGTTCATCAAAGCCGCGCTCGTCAGCGTCGGGCCGGTTCGGGTTGATTGTCCAGCGTGGCCTTTCAACGCCGACAACTGTTCCAATTGCATTGAAAGATGGGAGTGACGCTGACGCATGGCATCAAGTTGTTGACCCACACGGTCACGCTGTTTTTCTTCCATTTGCTGTAACTTGCCTACGGCTTTTAACTTGGATTTCATTTCAGCCTTGTCACTCCCATTTGATTAAGCACTTTGAAAAAGCTGCGCGAGCTCGGTCAAACTGGTTGGGTAATCTACAGACTCGTTGGCAGCTTGTTGTAGATATGCACGCAAATTTGGATACATAGCAACAGATTGATCTAACTCAGGATCTTGTCCTGGTTGATAACCCCCTAATGGCAGTAACTCTTTAACCTGAAGGTAGTTGGAGTACATTTGACGGAAGTTATTCGCAATCGTGCTGTGTGCGTCCTGCGTACAAGTATTCATACAACGGCTAATAGACGCGTTGATATCTATCGCGGGATAATGCCCTTGCTCAGCCAGTTGACGCGATAAAACGACATGCCCATCTAAGATGGCGCGCGCGGAATCCACGACAGGATCTTGTTGGTCGTCCCCTTCTGCCAATACGGTATAAATTGCCGTTAAGCTACCATGTTGATTTTCACTGTTACCCGCTCGCTCTAGGAGTTGAGGTAACACGCTGAAGACTGAGGGCGGATAACCACGAGAAGCTGGAGGCTCACCGAGCGAAAGAGCGATTTCGCGCTGTGCCATGGCGTATCGGGTTAGAGAGTCCATCAGAAGTAGAACGTCTTTGCCTTGGTCTCGGAAATACTCTGAAACGCGATGACAAAGTAGTGTCGCTCTTAACCTCATTAGCGGGGATTCATCAGCAGGAGCCGCGATAATGATCGCTTTCTTGCGCGCTTCTGGGGTTAAGTTTCTCTCGATAAACTCACGTACTTCTCTGCCTCGCTCACCGATAAGCCCGACCACAATTACATCGGCCTCCGTGTTTTTGGTGATCATCCCCATTAACACACTTTTACCGACGCCACTGCCAGCCATCAAACCAATACGTTGGCCTTTGCCTACCGTCAATAGTCCATTAATCGCACGCACGCCTACGTTGAGTGGTGTATCAACTGGGCGTCGCTTCAGTGGGTTAATCGGTTTTGGTTCAAGTGAAACTCGCTCTCCCCCCTTAAGCGGTGCCCCGTCATCTAACGGCTCACCTAAACCATTCAGTACGCGTCCTAACCACTGAGAGCTTAGCTGCACGGTACTGTCACCATCAAGAGGGATGACTTTTGCACCTGCAAACAGACCGCCTAAACGGCGGATAGGCATGAGGTAAGCAATAGTGTGTTCAAAGCCCACAACTTGCGCTTCGATCATATCGCCTTCCGCGGTTTCTACGAGACAACGCTGCTCAAGCTTAAACCGACACCCTACGGCTTGTAACATTAAGCCGTTTACTTTTATCAATCGCCCTGTTACGCGAGCAACAGGGATTGAATCGAGCGAAGCCAAGGCTTCGCTCAAACGCTCACTTAATAGTTCATGGCTTAGGGTATTACTCATGCTCAGACTCTACCTGTGGAATACTGACTTCATCCAAAAGGTGTTGCTTTACATTGTCCATACAGGCTTCCAAACGAGAGTCGCAGCTCGCATCCGCTTCTGCGTCATCAGTCACTAACTGACAGCCACCAATAGGAAGCTCCGTATTAGGGACCAGTTTCCAAGATTGCGGCAAATCAGCATTGATGTGAGTAATGCGCTCTAAATCTTGCGGATTTAAATGCACAGTTACTGTTTCCGCTTTACCAGGCATGGCAGACAATGTCTCGTCCACCAAAGCTAGGATCTGCTGAGGCATTAAAGTGAGCTCGGCACGAATCACTTGCTGAGCTACCTTTTGTACCAGTTCACAAATCATATGGCGTTGTTGCTGTTCTTTTTCATCTTGCCAACGAGAAAGGGCGTGAAAAAGTTCATTGACAGGCTTCGCCGCCTCCAAAAAGCCTTGCTTTCCAGACTGCTCACCGGAAACAAAGCCTTTTTGGAAACCTTCTTTTTGGCCTTCCAACAGACCTTGTTGCTTGCCCTGTTCGATACCTTGGCGTAAGCCTTCCTCATGTCCTTGTTGCAAACCTTGTTGAAAACCTTCTTCAAGTTGCTGTTGGATATCTATTTGAGGTTCTTGCCAGCCTTGGTTATCTAGCCCGAATTCGTCTTCGATAGTCTTAGGTTGCGCTAAAGGCGGAAAACGGTGTAAACGATACCCGCTCGGAGGCAATCGCATAGTACTTGATTTTGTCTCTAGCATGACCTTACTCCACCGTTGGCTCTTCATAGAGAAGCAGCTGAACTTCACCAGATTCATCCAGCTCACGTACCATTTGCATGATGTCTTGACGTGCTTTTTGAACTCGACTTAACGCAACAGCGCCGCGTGCGTCCATGTCATCTTCTAGCGCTTTCACCATACGTTGCGGCATTGAACGCTTAATAGCTTGTTGTAAGGTAATATCGGAACCTTTTAGCGCAACTGCCCACAACTCTAGCGGGATTTGCTGCACCAACATGTCCATAGTTTCTTCGCGTTGTCGGCCAAGAACCATAAAGTCGAACATGTTTTCTTCGATTGCATTAACAACATCTTCATCATGCAACTTCAGCATTTCCATCAATGAACCACGGTCACCTTCAAAGCGGTTAATGATATCTGCTGCTTGCTTAACACCTGATAACGGCGTGCTTTGACTTGCGGATACTTTTTCGATGCAACGCTCAACGAGTTCATGCAAATCAACGGCAACTTGATGATCGATATCTTGCAATTGAGCAATACGGAACAATATTTCGTCATGGTAATCTTGTGGCAAGTGCTTCAATACCGCTGAAGAGCTGTCCGCTGGCAAATACGCTAGAAAAATTGCTTGCATTTGTGGGTGCTCATTCACAATGAAACGAGCGAGAGTTTCTGCTTCCACCCACTGTAAGCGCTGCATATTGTTGCGAATTTCATCGCCATATAAGGTATTTAATAACCCTTTTGCCAAATCGTTACCCAACGCTTTGCGCAATGTATTAGATAGGTATTCCTTAGAGGCTCCTCGAATACCGCTGTGCTCACGGAAATCTTCAAAGAAAGTTTGAATAACACCACGAGCAGAATCGCTCTTAATGCCATTTAACTTCGCCATTGCACGAGTCACACGCTGGGTTTCATCACGGCTAAAGTGTTGCAAAACCTTCGCTGCGGCATCCTCGCCCATGCCTAATAGCACGAGCGCGGTTTGTTCAACATAACTAAGCGTCTGCTTTGATAGAACTGTGTTCATTGATGTTTACCCATTGTTTCAGTATTTCGGCTACGCGCTCTGGCTCTTCATTAGCAATAAGCTGTAGGTGTTTCAATTGAATTTCTAATGGCGAACCTGCTGGTGGTAGCATGTCGCTGTTTACATCTAAACCTGAAGAGGCTGAGATGCCTTTTTCAGATAGGCGGCGATCAAGTACTTCTTCATGCTCGCGTTCTTCACGCGTTTGCAAGTTTTCGTAGTCAGGTTCTTCCTGAGGCTCAGCAAAATTTAGCTCAGGCACAGGTTTATCAACGCCAGTTAGGTGCATGATTAATGGACGCAGTACGAAGAAGATCATCGCCAAGCCTAACAAGCCACCAATAACGTAGCGTATTGGCTGCTGTACTGTAGGGTCTTGCCACCACGGCAGTGCAGGAGGAGCATCAATTTCAATTGGGGTGAAGTTGAAACTCATTAAACTTAAGCTGTCACCACGTGTGGCAGAGATACCAACAGCATCCATGATCATGTTTGAGATTTGCTCTTTATCGGCTTCACTCCACGCCACACCATCTGGCGAAGCTTTGGAGTTCAACAGAACCGATACACTAAGCTTTTCTATTTGGCCTTGTTGGTATTGAGTACGACGAACACTGCTCCCTACAGCATATTGACGATTCACTTCAGATCGCGCATTCGTGTTTTGGCTATCGTTCGTTTCCACTTCACCAGATCCTGTCACTGGCGGTTGGTTACTTAGAGAACCAGGAACACCCAACGCAATTTGATCAACCGAGTTGTTATGAATGGTGTGCTCATTACGCACAACCGGTGCGTTATCCAAAATTTCTTGTGTTTCTTCAACTTGGCTAAAGTCCAGATCGGCAGCGACTTGTACTCGGAAGTTACTCGGCCCCACAATCGGCGTAAGCATATCTGCTGCGCGTTGGATGATCTGTTTTTCAACACTCTTCTGGTATTCAAGATATTTCGCGTTTACTTTGCCGGCTTCCGCAGAAGCGACATCCGCACTAAGAAGACGGCCATACTGGTCAATGACAGAAACAAATTCTGGCTTCATTGCCGTGACACTGCCGACCACTAGGTTAATGATCGCTTCAACTTGTTCAGGCTTTAAGTCTTCACCAGGTTTGAGCTCAAGCATGACAGATGCTGAAGGATTCTCACTGTTTTGGCGGACGAATAGAGTTTGACGAGGTATTGCTAAATGAACACGCGCGTTCGCTACTGAGTTCAAAGACATGATAGTACGTACTAACTCACCTTCTAAACCATGACGATAACGCGCTGTTTCCATAAATTGGCTCGTACCAAGAGAGCTATCTTCCTTGAGCGAATCCAAACCTGTCGGCAGCTTAGCTTTAACACCTTTTGATGCAAGCAACATGCGCACCTTCGCAACCTCACCTTCTGGTACAAGAACTTGTCCATTTTGCTCTTGCATGCGGTAGCTTACGCCTTCGCTTTCTAATACCGACACAATTTCGCCGATATCAAAACGCTCTTGCTGGCTATAGAGCGGACGAAAGCTCTGCGAGGAACTCCATAGTGCAACCACAATAATCGCTGCAACAATCGCAGCTAACACCGCAGATAGCACTAAGTTTCTCTGACTGCTAGACCAGATTTGCTTCAGCTTCGTTGTCACATCGTCCATGCCGTTGGCAGTAGAAAATGTCTGTGCTGTGCCGGTAGCCATAGCTGTGTTTCCGGCGACTTGGGGGGTTAGTTCTGACATGAATTACACCGGCATCTTCATAATATCTTCAAATGAGGTCACGACTTTGTTGCGCACTTGCATCAAAGCATTAAAGGACAAGCTGGCTTTTTGGCTCGCGACCATTGCACCAACTAGGTCATCACTTTTTCCTGTTTCTACGGCCGTCATTTTTTGACTAGCCACTGATTGATGTTGATTCACTGTATCCAACACATTTGTCATCGCTTGTGAGAACGATAAAGGTGCGTTTAGTGATTGTTGATCTAAAGGATTTGCACTCACGATAAACTCTGGCGGCTGCACTTGTGCCTGCATCGCCTGCATTTTTGACAACATAAGTTGCTCTGCCGAGACCGCATGAGTAGGTTGACTTGCCATCTATTTTTTCTCCTATTAGGCAGCCGAGCCTAGTGCCGACTGTAAATCAATACCATGTTCTCGCATTGCTGCGAGCTTGTAGCGTAGCGCTCGAGTAGAGACTCCAAGCGCGTTTGCGGTTTTCGTTCGGTTTCCACCAAACTGACGTAACTTTTCCAAAATAAACTGATATTCAGCTTGCTTCTTCGCTTCTACATGACCAAAACTTGAAGTTGGCTCTGCTGTAGGAACTGACGCGACAAGCTCAATAGGCAGCATCAGGTCATGGGCTGTAATGTAATCACCATGACGCATGACCAAAGCGCGTTGAATGACATTTTCCAACTCACGAATATTGCCCGGCCAGTGATACTGACTCAGCGCACTAATCGCATCTTGGGATAAGTGACAGCGGCTGCTATCTTGATACTTTTCAATAAAGAATTGGCTAATCGGTAGAATGTCCTCTTTTCTTTCACGCAAAGGCGGCCAGTGCAGAGGCAGCACATCTAATCGATAATAAAGATCTTCACGGAACGTGCCTTTTTGAACTTCCTCACGTAAGTCTTTGTTGGTTGCCGCAATAACACGAATATCGAGCTGAACGGCTTTATGGCTACCAACACGTTCTACTTCACGCTCTTGAAGGACGCGTAACAATTTAGCTTGAACCGCAGGTGACATTTCACCAATCTCGTCAAGCAGAATCGTCCCGCCATTTGCTTCTTCAAACTTACCGCTTTGAGAATTTGTCGCTCCGGTGAACGCGCCTTTTACATGACCGAATAGCACAGCCTCTAACATTGACTCTGGAATGGCGGCGCAGTTAACCGCCACAAATGGACCATTGATACGCGGAGAGTGCTCATGCACATATCGCGCCAGCACTTCTTTACCCGTTCCCGATTCACCTGTAATAAGCACACTCGCGTTAGTACATGCTGCACGATGCGCTAATTGCAGAACTTGTTTGCTTCTCCAAGACTCCGCAACAATGTTGGCCATTGGCTTACCTAACGCTTCAACACGTTTAAGCAGATTAACCAACTGATTAGATTCAAATGGGCGTAATAGATAATCAGTAGCGCCCGCTTTCATCGTCTCAGCAGCCAAGATGCCTTGTTCTTGATCGACAATCGCAATAACAACACCCGAATTTCGCTGCTTTTGGTGACACGCGACAAACTCACGAACACACATATCCGGCAGCGTAGAGCTCACTAAAGTGATTTCTGCTCGCTCTTCAAGCAAAGCGCCTCGACCAGTACGAGTGTGTTTCGCGGTGTAACCTGCATTTTGCAACACATCCAATACTGGTTGAGCAAGAGCTTCATTTGGCTCAACCAACAAAATTTTCGTTTTCGTCATCATTGAACCTTAACTTTCGTTTGTTGATTTTGTGATTGTAGATCTGGGTGGTGTTTCGTAGCCGTATACTCGTTGTCCCTAACTAAACGCAGGGTGACACGTCGGTTTTTTGCTTGGCCATTAACCGAGTTATTGCTGGCAATTGGGTAACGTGAACCATGAGCTCGTGTTTCGATCATCGACTCGTCGACCCCAAGCTCAATCAAAGCATTGGTGACTTGCTCTGCTCGAGTACGTGACACAGAAAGGTTCGTTAAACTTGAACCAACGTTATCGGTGTGACCGTCGATGAGGATTTTGGTCACTCGATCATCCACAGATACATAGCTATACAGCGCTTCTAGTGTTGCTTTCTGTCCACGACTTAACGTCTTCTGACCAAACTCAAATGAGAGCGCCATATCCCTTGCCTCTGAAAAAGACAATTTAGGCAATCGCGCGCGACACGCATTAAATGATTTCAATGCGTTTTGAATTTGAAGAGTAGGAATCACAATCTCTGAAACAGAGGAAGCATTACTTCCTTTAAGTGACAGCGTCACCCAACTACCCGAAGCAATTGAATCCATGAATTCTTCAGCGCCTTTATTAAAGATGAAACGCTGAGACGGCTTAGTAAATTCAAGGGAACCAAATTCTTTTCTATAAAGCTCATCACCCCAAGGAGCATTTTGAGTTGTTAAAGCAATCGTTTTCCATTTATTGTTTTCATATTCTATATCGGAAATAAAATAGAATTTATTATTAGGTTCCGCTAGGAAATAAAACTTCCCATAGTCTTTATTTGATTGCAACAAGTTGCATTTGAATTTATTTCCCTCATATGTCCATTTAGAGAGGTCCATAGGGATTGTTAAGACTTCTTCTGAATATGACACTTTTGAAAAAATAAAACTGATAACAATAATTGTGTTACAAATTATCAAACGGACATGATTCATGTATATCTTACATTCCCATGACTTAAACCGTTTAATTAAATATGCCACCAAGCCGAGAGAACTGGCATAGCTAATCATTTTAATTACCTATTCTGAATATTAAAATTGGTTACAAAACGCTCAAGAGAGCACGCTTAGCCTCCAACGGAAGCTTTAAGCATAAAAAACAGTATCTTATAATTTATTTATTTGAAGTTGTTGTTACGCCATAAAGGCAATTTAAAAAATCTATAACAACTAAAACGCTCAACATTGTTATTTTATTTATTAAGCGATTTATAAAGAAAACTAACTCTTTTTAAATTTCATTAAAAGATTATGACTATATGAACAAAGCAACATGTGAACTAAAGTCACAATCTTAGAGTTTGGAGCTAAAAGATCATTAAAATTTCTGTGTAGACTACACGCCATTAAGTTAAAAAACTTTCGATTGTTAACGCACGGTAAAATATAAATGGAAAATAGAGTTAGCGAGCCTATTTCTGATAGTCAACTACTTGATGTAGAATTATTAGGCAAACCTATTCATATCATTCGTGAGAAGCTCGATAATTTAATTTCAGAATCTTGCTCAAACCTTACGACTGAATTACAAAATTGGCTCAGCACAGGAAAAGTGGAAGCTAGCTTAACCTCAGTAGACTTGCACCGCTTTACATCGGTTGAGATGGACAAAGAGCAAACGTCGACCTATCAACATCAGGAAGGCGGCATGGTATTCATCCATGGTAACCCCCACACGCTAATAAAGTTGGCTGATAGATTTTATGGTGCAAGTGCAGAGCGCTCAGCCGCTACTCTGACGGCCAGTGACTTACGTTTACAAGAGCGCATCAGTCGAATCATCATCGGTTGGCTTGCTCCTGGTGAAATGTGGGACACGGGTGAGTATGAGACCCCTAGAGGTATTGGCATTAACGTTCAATTAAACATTGCGTTTGACGATCATCAAGGCTCAATTCATCTCAAGCTAGATGGTCATCTTATTCAAACGCTAATCGAGCAGCTTGAACTGCAGCCTGATACCGATTTGTTTCAACCTTTCTGTCGTTCTTTAGAGACGACCCCCGTTCGACTGAACGTTGTTCTAAGTAAAAAGAAGATGCCTTTAAGTGATGTGGTTGGCTTACAACCCAACGATATTTTACCTATTGAGCTTCTTAACACGGTTCCAGTAAGCATTGGCAACCAATCTCTATTTACAGGTCGTATTGCCGAGCAAGACGGCCAACTTGTTTTGATCTTTAACCCTGATAAGGAACCGCAGCGATGAGCGAAGCGCTAGAAACTAATGCATTCGACGCAGAAGAACTGAACTTTGATGATTTTCAATTAGAAGACTTTGAAGCCGAAGATACGCTCCAACAAGAACCAGCCACTGCGGAACGTGACCTTAGCTTTTTCAAAAGCATTCCTGTCACAGTCACGCTGGAAGTTGCGAGTAAGGAGATCCCACTTGGGGACTTAATGAAAGCGGGTGAAGGCACGGTTATCGAGTTGGAAAAGCTCAATGGCGAGCCTTTAGACGTGAAAGTAAACGGTTCTCTTATGGGCCACGCTGAAGTTGTCGTTGTCAATGATAAGTATGGACTTCGTCTGATCGATGTACATGACTCTGCATTGAGTGGCGTTGGTCAATAATCTTAGGTAGGCATCACAATGAAAAATCTGAGCGCTTGGCACCGTTGGTTACCTCTTTTGGTATTGGTGTCACTTTTGTTTGCTTTCCCAACAATGGCGGCTGACAACGGCTTAACTATCTTGTCCGTTTCTGATGGCGACACACAACAAGAATACAGCGTTAAACTGCAAATTCTGTTGTTGATGACGGCGCTCAGTTTTCTTCCAGCATTTATTTTGATGGCGACGAGCTTTACTCGAATTGTCGTTGTCCTTGCGATTTTGCGCCAAGCTCTTGGTCTTCAACAAAGCCCACCTAACAGAGTGTTGGTCGGGATCGCTCTCGCATTGACGTTACTGATTATGCGCCCTGTCTGGAGCGATATTTATGAAAATGCGTTTCAGCCATACGACAACGGCGAAATCACGCTAATACAGGCTTTTTCTGTTGCAGAGAAACCAGTGAGAGAGTTCATGTTGGCACAGACGCACCAAAGCTCTCTTGAACAAATGTTACGTATTGCCAATGAGCCTCTCGACCAAAACGTTGAAGATATTTCATTTGCCGTTGTCTTGCCTGCATTTGTCATTAGTGAACTAAAAACCGCCTTCCAAATTGGTTTTATGCTTTTCATCCCGTTTTTGGTCATCGACTTGGTTGTCGCCAGTGTCCTGATGGCAATGGGTATGATGATGCTATCACCTTTAATTGTCTCACTTCCCTTTAAGTTGGTGGTATTTGTACTCGTGGATGGTTGGGCAATGACAGTTGGCACCTTATCTGCCAGCTTCGGTTAACTAGGAGCAGTTATGACCCCAGAACTAACCGTAACGTTATTTTCCGATGCAGTATGGCTGATCATTTTGATGGTTGCCGTATTGGTTGTTCCAGGCTTAATTGTCGGTTTGTGTATCGCCGTATTTCAGGCTGCCACACAAATCAACGAGCAAACACTCAGCTTTTTGCCACGTTTGCTCGTTACCTTATTAATGGTGATTTTTGCAGGTCACTGGATGCTCCGTAAGATCATGGAACTGTTTGATTTCTTGTTCCACAACATACCAGGGATGATTGGCTAATGGCCATCACATTTGCAGAGCTCTCGGCGATACTCGGTCAACTCTGGTGGCCGTTTTTTCGTGTGGGAGCCGTATTTATTTCAATGCCTTTCTTTGGTGATGCGATTATTCCTGTTTGGGTTCGTACTTTACTGGCCCTCTCGATCGTTGTCATTACTGGACCGTTAATGCCACCCATGCCACAAGTCGAGTTATTCTCTATGACTTCCCTGTTCCTTGCTTTTGAGCAAGCTATTTGGGGGGTAATGTTTGGGTTAATTTTGCACATGCTCTTTAACGTTTTCACCATGCTTGGTCAGGTGATTTCTCTGCAAATGGGCTTAGGTATGGCGATGATGAATGATCCTATTAACGGGCTTTCTGTCGCCATTTTGGGACGCATATTTCTGATTTTCTCAACCTTGTTGTTTCTTGCGCTAGAAGGACACTTACTCGTCATAGATATCGTGATTCAAAGCTTTGTTGTTTGGCCAGTCGGATCTGGTATCACATCGCTTTCTCTGCAAGGTGTTGTCAATATTTTCGGTTGGATGTTTGCCTCTTCACTAGCTTTGGCTTTGCCCGCTATTGTTTCCATGCTTCTAGCCAACATCAGTTTTGGTGTAATGAACCGAGCCGCACCATCACTTAATGTCTATGCGTTAGGTTTTCCTATGACGATGCTGCTGGGTCTATTCAGCGTATTAATCTCAGTTTCTGGTGTTCCTGGTCGCTACACGGCGCTCGTTCACGACACCATTAGACACTTGAGTAACTTTATGTTGGGGGGAGCATGAGCGATCAATCTTCTCAAGACAAAACTGAAAAAGCCTCACCGCAGAAGGTAAAGAAAGCCCGCCAGGAAGGACAAATTCCTCGCGCGAAAGAGTTTACTACTGCGGTTATATTTCTAGCGGTGGCGCTCTACTTTTACTCTCAACTTAATAGTATTTGGGAAAGCATGTCGGGGATCTTTCGCTACAACATGATGCTGACGCGAGCCGACCTAGAAAATCCTAAACAACTTGTCGAGCAATTGGGACAAAGTTTAGCGGTCATCATAGACATGCTATTACCATTGTTTACCGTCATTATTATCGTGACCTGTGGTAGTAGCCTTGTGCTAGGCGGCTGGATGTTCCGTCCCGCGAACGTGATGCCAAAGCTCAGCAAAATTAATCCTTTGAGCGGGATAAAGCGCATTTTTTCGACCCGCTCAGTGGTTGAGCTCTTAAAGTCGACGTTCAAAGTAGCCGTGATCTTCAGCATCTTATATGGCTATTTAGACAACCACTTACAGCCATTACTTGGCATGCAAAACCTCCCACTCAGCCAAGGTTTTTCTCTAGTAATGTCCATTCTGTTTGAAGGCTTACTCTTAATGGGCTTCGCCTTGTTGTTATTTGGGGTTATCGACATTCCTTATCAGCGTTGGGAACACCTAAAAGAACTCCGCATGACGAAACAAGAATTGAAAGAGGAATTTAAAAATAATGAAGGTCGTCCGGAAGTAAAACAACGTATTCGTCAAATACAGCAACAGTTTGCGCGCCGTAAGATCGATAAAATGGTGCCGACGGCTGACGTGATCATCACAAACCCAACGCACTACGCAGTCGCACTGAAATACGAGCCTTCGCTTTCTGACGCGCCCTTTGTCGTCGCAAAAGGCGTAGACGAAACTGCTATGCACATTCAACGTATCGCCCGAGAAAACAAAGTGGAAATCATTAACTCCCCGCCACTTACCCGTTCGATTTATCACACGACGGCGATTGAACAAGCAATCCCAAGCCAACTGTACATCGCAGTGGCACATATTCTTACTTACGTTTTGCAATTGAAAGCCTTTCGTAAAGGTGAGGGAAAAGAGCCAATTCCTTTACCTCATTTTTCGATTCCAAAACATTTGCAGCACTGATTAACCCGCGTTTATCCAAGGACACGAAAGTATGCTTAACCGGTTAAAACAACTTCAAACATCAACCAAAGGCTACGTTGGCATTCCAATCGTCTTGCTAATGATATTAGCAATGGTGATTCTTCCTTTGCCTCCTCTGCTACTGGATGCGCTGTTTACCTTTAATATCGTCTTAGCAATCCTAGTATTGCTGGTCAGCACAACCGCAAAGCGACCATTAGATTTCTCTGTTTTTCCAACTATTTTGCTGGTCGCAACATTATTACGTCTCACATTGAACGTGGCTTCTACGCGAATTGTACTCCTAGAAGGACATAATGGTGGTGACGCAGCGGGTAAGGTCATTCAAGCATTCGGTGAAGTCGTCATTGGCGGTAACTACGTCGTTGGTATGGTGGTGTTCGTCATCTTGATGATCATCAACTTCGTCGTAATCACCAAAGGTGGTGAACGTATTTCTGAGGTTTCAGCCCGCTTTACGTTGGATGCTTTACCAGGCAAACAAATGGCAATTGATGCCGACTTAAACGCTGGCCTTATCGATCAGGAAACGGCTCGCTTACGCCGTAAAGAAGTCGCCAACGAAGCCGATTTTCATGGTTCGATGGATGGTGCATCAAAGTTTGTGCGTGGCGATGCCATCGCAGGTTTGTTGATTCTGTTTATCAATATCATTGGTGGTATCAGTATTGGTGTCTTCGAGCATGGACTCGCTGCGTCTGACGCCTTTAAAACTTATGCCCTACTCACAATCGGTGATGGTCTAGTTGCTCAAATTCCTTCACTACTATTGGCAACGGCTGCCGCGATTATCGTTACGCGAATTAATGATAGCGATAATGGCATGTCGGAAACCATGCAAAAGCAATTACTGGCAACTCCTGCAACGCTATTTACTGTCGCAGGTATTATGGCGGTAATCGGTATGGTACCGGGTATGCCACACCTAGCCTTTTTTGCGTTTGCTGGCGCATTAGCGTTCGCAGGGTGGCGTCAAACCAAGAAGCCAGTGCAAGACTCCCAGATCGAAGAGGTCGAAGCACTTTCACAAGCAATGCAAGACGATGATACACCGCTGACATGGGATGATATTCCTCACGTCCAAACATTATCACTTGCGCTTGGTTACCGACTCGTCCATCTAGTCAACAAAGAACAAGGGGCACCTTTATCACAACGAATTCGCGGTGTGCGTCGAAACCTTTCTGAACAAGTTGGCTTTTTATTACCTGAAGTTCGTATTCGTGACAATCTGAGCCTCAAGCCAAACCAATACACAATTTCTCTAAATGGCGAAGTCATTGAGCAAGGCTTTATTGAACCAGAACGTTTAATGGCGATAGCGGTTGGCGAAACTTACGGTGAGGTAGATGGCATTTTGGGTAGCGATCCTGCTTATCAGTTGCCAGCTGTGTGGATTGAGCATCAAGATAAAGCAAAAGCACTTAATATGGGTTACCAAGTTGTCGATGATGGCACTGTTATTGCCACTCATATTAGTAAAATCATGAAGACAAACCTTGCAGAATTGTTTACGCACGACGATGTGGAAGCAATAACCCAGCGTTTGACACAACAAGCCCCGAAACTAGCAGAAGCATTAGCAGCAGCACTTAATCCAGCACAGCAGCTGAAAGTATATCGTCAGCTTTTATTGGACCAAGTGCCACTAAAAGATATTCGCACGATTGCCAACACAATGTTGGAATCCGCGGAAAATACAAAGGACCCGATCCTACTTGCATCTGATGTACGCTGTGCACTAAAGCGTACGCTTGTTAACTTAATTGCAGGACAAAAGAACGAATTAAATGTCTACGCACTGTCTGATGAGTTAGAACAAATGCTACTAACTTCACTGCAACAAGCACAATCTTCTGGTACGGTAACACTAGATAGCTTCCCAATTGAGCCAAACATTCTTGGTCAGTTCCAACAAAACTTGCCATTGATTAGACAACAGCTTAAACAACAGGGGCTACCTCCGATCCTTCTCGTTATGCCACAGCTGCGCCCTCTTCTAGCGCGTTACGCTCGCACATTTACGCAAGGGCTGGCAGTATTGTCTTACAACGAAATCCCAGAAAACAAACAAATCAATGTGGTAGGAAACCTTGGTTAATCTTATTTCAACACATGCGATGTACGAACATTTGGTTGGTCTCGCAGTACAACATATCGTCACGGATGACGATCAATTAGTCTTTGATGCTTTAAAACACAATGATGTCCAACACGCATGCCAAGCAATTAGGGAAGCTCAATCAGGAGAAGTAGAATTCCAACACCTGACGTTGAGATTTGGTATGCGTGGAGAACAAAGTGTCTATCAATTCAAACTCTCTGAACAAATGCAGTACTGCCTGGATTTGTTCAGTCTTTACCTTGCACTAAGACAAACACAGTTTCAGTTAGAAGCCTTTCACCACGACTTGATTAGTAATGTTGTCGTACCAATTCGCGTGGATGCATTACTTTGGGAGCCTGGGGTTTATTTTCTCGAACAGACTATTCAGTTCCACTCTTCTGCTTTTCAACATGTGATTCCTTCTCTTCAAGCTGATGAAACGTTATGTGATCGTGATAAAGTCGCCACACTCACCAAAAAGTTAAAAGAGAATGCATATTCACTTTGGTTTGAAGTCGCGACATCGCAAGTGAACTTCGAACGCGTCGCAGACTTTAGTCCCGATATGATCAAATTGTCAGTCACACTAGAGGATAAAGAAGAAAGACACGCTTTCCTACCTATTGCTAAGTTCTTAAGAAAGCATAAATATACTTGGGTTGCCGGACGTGTAGCGAGTCAAACGGAACTTAACCGTTATCGTTTATTGGGTGCCAGTTATTATTTTGGTTATTTCAGCGATATCCCAACCTCTCTCTCCTTTCAGTCTTTTGATGAGGAATAGTTGAAACTCAACCATTTATATTTAAAACAGCACGATTTATTCGTGCTGTTTTTTTATTTATAACGGATAACCACAAGATCATTGGGCAATAGTTTCTTTAACTTAACTAAAAAATTTAGGCTTATATGATGATTTTCCCGGTTTTCATGGAATACAAATCACTAAAAATCATCAATTTTTATCTTTTTTAGAAATTTTTTAATTTTCAAATTAATCATTAAAGCCGACCGACCGCCTCTAGTTAGTGACAAGGGAATATCCCGAGGCCTGAAAGATATAGTGACTAACTAAGGAGACTAAGATGGCTTTATCAATGCACACTAACTACGCTTCGCTTGTAACTCAAAACACAATGAACACAACAAGCGGACTTCTAAACACAGCAATGGAACGTCTAAGCACAGGCTACCGTGTGAACTCAGCTGCTGATGACGCTGCTGGTCTTCAAATTGCTAACCGTCTAGAAGCGCAAACACGCGGCATGTCAGTAGCAATGCGTAACGCACAAGACGGCATCTCTATGATGCAAACTGCTGAAGGTGCGATGGATGAAATGACAAACATCGTTTACCGTATGAACGACCTTGCTACACAATCGTTGAACGGTTCAAACAGTGCAACAGACCGTGCGTCTCTTAACAAAGAGTTCACACAGCTTACTGCAGAACTAAACAACATCGTAGACAACACTAAGTTCGGTGGTCAAAACCTTCTTAAAGGCGGCGGCTTCGGTGCAGGTGACGTAACATTCCAAATCGGTGCATCTTCTGCTGAAACATTGACTGTAAGCGCAAGCGCAGGTATCGGTGAAATCACTACTATTCTTGCTGATGCAGCAATTACAGATGGTATCGATGACGCGACTAAAGCAAAAGCAGCACTAGACAAAATCAGCGGCGCTGACGGTCTAGTAGAAAAAATTGGTAGCTCTCGTGCAGACTTCGGTGCGAACATCAACCGTCTTGAGCACACTATGGCTAACCTTGGTAACATGGTAGAAAACGTTACAGCATCTAAAGGTCGTATCATGGATACAGACTTTGCAGTAGAGTCTTCAAACATGACTAAGAACCAAATGTTGATGCAAGCAGGTACAACTGTTCTGTCTCAAACTAACCAGCTTCCAAGCATGGCAATGTCACTACTACGCTAATTACTTAGTTAATAGTGCGCTTAATTTAAATCGTCTTAATTATAAAGCCTTCCTATGGAAGGCTTTATTTTTATCTACGAATATAAATAGAGCTCGTATTATCTTTGTGAGATTCAGGCACTCTGAATCCGAACTTCAACATAATATTAAATAAAACCTTATTAAACAGTTCTAATTCTATCGTCTCTAATTTGCTTCCTATTTTACTATCTCTAAGTTCAGGAAAATTGAACTTAGCTTCCTTTAAGATACTAGCTATCTCATCAGAATTGATGCTCTGTTTACTTAATAGTTTTTTGTTAATGAACTCTTCATATGCACGAGCACACTTCATCAATCGTAACGCAAATTCATTCATAACTGACATTCTTTGAAACGTAAAAAATTTAATTTTTAGTGAGAACACTTGCACGTCACACTATCAAAAATAATATCAAAACGTAATTAATGTACTCTGTAAGAATTATCTGAATCAAGCTGAAGTAAAGGCTGAATATAACGTCTAATTAAAACATCTCTCCTAATTAGAACCGTCAATACAATTAAATATTTTCTTTGTTTAGGTCGCCTTTTCTTATAAGGAAATTACTTTTTCCATGGAGGAAGGCGGAACAAACAAGGTGGAAACACCACTTCCTCCCAAGAAAACAAAATAGCTTTAAACCTTTGTTTTAATTGAATTTAATATACGGCACGTATCTTGCCACTGATAATTAAACTAAGGCGTAGCATTCAAAGTATTCAAGCCAATAAGAGATGAGAGGAGCACACCTCATGAGTTCTTTAGACCCAGTAAAAATGGCAACCCAATTCGCACAATTGGACACAAACCCATTCAAAAACCGTTACCAAGCGCAAGCTAATGTGTACCAGTCACAACTGTCAGCTTTTAATAAAGTTGAAAGCGCACTACGTGATTTTCGTACTGCAATGAAAGAGATGAATAACAGCACAAACAGCATCATCAAAAACAGTGCGACACTCTCTCAAGAAGGTAACTTTACTGCAAACGCGGATGCTAAAGCGCTAACGGGTAACTATCAGATTTTTGTAGAAAAAGTGGCAACGGCGCATCAAGTATCTACAGGTATGCCTGCAGACCTTGAGGCAACGACAGAAGTACCAACAACTGGATCTTTAGAATTCACCATCAACGGTGAAACAATGACTCTAGACTTGTCCTCTGTTGATGTTAATGGTGACGGCACTGCAACGATCAGCGATTTAGCCAGTGCGATTAACAATCACACGGATAACCCTGGCGTTAACGCCACTCTAGTTCGCTCGAATGGTCAAACACACTTTATGCTATCGAGCACTGAGACTGGTGTCGAAAATAAGATCAACGTATCTGCATCGGGTACTGGCCAAGCGTGGTTTGAAGACGCCTTCACCAGCCTCAAGCAAATCAACGCTCCGCAAGATGCGGTTATGTGGCTAGGTGCAAAAGACTCAGGCCTGAAACTAACCAACGCAAGTAATACTTTTGAAGGTGTCATCGACGGTGTTGACATTACCGTATCTAAACCGCAAGCCACGGGAGATTCGCCAATCGGTTTAAAAATTGGAGCTGATAGCGAAGGCACTAAAGAACAACTAGATAAGTTTGTGGAAACCTACAATGCCCTTGTTTCGACTATCGATCAGTACACCCAAATTGGCGGTGAAGATCAGAAACGCGGCGTGCTCGCTAGCGACTCGACATTGCGTTCTATTGAGAGTCAGTTAACGGGGTTAATCCGAGGTGAACACAATGGTATGCGCCTAAGCGAAATCGGCGTGAGCCTAGACCGCAACGGTAAAATGAAAGTTGATCAAGAAAAGTTCAAAGAAGCTCAACAAACAAACAGCGCAGGCTTAGAGGCGTTGTTTAATGGGGATGACGCTTTGCTAGATTCTCTTGACGCGATGGTAGAGCCTTTCTTGAAGTTCTCATCAGGTACCTTCAGCACGCGTAAAGACGCAATACAGTCAAGCTTAGACCGAATCAAAGATAAACAAACCAATTTAGAGCGTAAGTACGAAATGTCGTACAACCGCTATCTCAAACAATTCACTCAAATGAATTCAATTATGACCCAAATGAACCAAACCATGTCCATGTTTAATGCTCAAAAATAAGACATTTGGTTCCAAATTTAGGAGAAATATTCATGCTTATGGATTCTGGTTACGATTCGTACCAACAAGTCGATCTCGACGCTCAAGCGGCAGCAGCAAATCCACACCAATTAGTCATCATGTTAATCGATGGCCTACTCGATGAAGTTGAACGTATTCGCGGCCACCTAGCCGCAAATCGTTTGGCCGAGAAAGGGAATGGAATCAACAAATGCATGAACATCTTGATTGGACTAACAAGTGCTCTAGATGATGAAAACGGCGGTGAAATTGCGGAAAACCTACGCCAGCTTTATGACTTCTGCCAAGTCGAACTTTATTACGCTAGCGTGCAAAACGATGCAAATCGCTTGGTTAACGTTGAGCGTGTAATGGGTAACATTCGTGAAGGTTGGATGAATTTTGGACAACAAGCATAAAGTATCGCCAGAGCGATTCCGTCATTTATCTCAGCTCATCCAGTTCGCCGCAAAAACGGCCGATTGGCATGCGCTCAAGCGGTACGACTTGCAGTTGCGAGAGCTTTTGATCAGTCACAAGCCTTTTTTGAAAGATCCTAAGCTTGCACCTGAAATCCAGCGAGCGAAAACAGTGCACGCTAATGCCTTCGCAGTATTAGAGAAGTCGACCAACGAGTTGAAAAAAGAGATGAACATGGTCAATGACCATCAAGAACGCGCTATGGCCTATCAATTAGCAATGACCATGGAGCTAACTCAATGATCATACCTTCTTCAACTCAGCACTCGGGTAATTCGCCAGCTAACAATGAGGGTCACATCAAGCAAGCGAACTCGGTACACGGCTTTTCTCATGGTTTTAAATCAGGGAACAAGCAGAATGGTGAGCAAGACTTTAACTCTGCGTCAGCGGTACCGAGTTTTCACCTTACGGCCTCTACTTTGAACAGCGCAAACAAAGTACAAAGTCATGGTTTTGATACTGATGACCGCTCAGCTTCAGATCCGGATGCCAACTTGACCAGTACACTAGGGTTAACAGAATCGACTGATCTTGCAGCGCAAGCTCAAGCTTTAACCCAGGGTATGATTACCATGGCAGAGAAGCAGGCTGAGAAACTAGGAAAAGCGTCATCTTTAATGACTGCGAGCGAAGTTAAGTCTGTTACTCAAGATTCGTCTAACGCTATGTTAAACACATCATCAAAACAAGATGTGAAGCAAAGTCTGCCGACTTCATCGAGTTCGCGTTTGCCTATCTCCGGTGCTGAGTTTCAAACTCTTTTGAATCAACCTGTTCAAGGGCAACCAACCGCATCTCTACTTCAAGCACAAGCTCCTACAACACAATCTGCACATTCACCGGTTGCGACGAGTCATGTTCAAGCTCAAGGCTCTGAGTGGGCAGCGGTGCGTGTTGATACCACTGCCGGAAAGTGGGGGGAGCAAATGATGCAAGTTTTACATGATCGCGTGACGCTCCAAGCTCAACAAAATGTACAAGAAGCAAAAATCCGCCTAGACCCACCAGACTTAGGGAAATTGGATTTACTTGTACGTGTTGAAGGTGACCGATTGAGTGTCCACATCAACGCCAATGCCGCAGCAACACGAGAAGCTTTAATGCAAGTTTCGGAACGATTGCGTACTGAGTTACAAGAGCAAAACTTCGTTCATGTCGATGTCAATGTTGGCTCTGATCAAAACCAAGGTCGAAATGACCCACACGCAAACGAAGAAGACACCAATATTTTCGCCGCACGAGAATCTGGTGCATTCCAAACCACGACAACAACTAACTATTCAGAACACTGGCTAAGCACTCAAGCTTAGTGAATCTTCGAGGAAAAAGGTTATGACCAAACAACAAATGATCGCCCTGTTTATCGCCATGATCATCACCAGTGCCCTCGTTTCGGCCGTCACAATTATGGGCGGAATCTGGTACTTAAACAAACACGCTCAAGAGTCACCTGACTCTGGTTCACTGATCGAAGACTCTCCACTGTCTTTTTTGGTCACAGAACAACCGACAAGTAAAGGTCCTAGCTTCCATCCTTTGGACAAAGTCGTTTTGACCGTTAAAGGCAAGAAACAGACTCACTTTGTGATGCTAGAACTGGCAATTGAGACACGCCGCCCAGAGCGTATCAAAGAGATCGATGAATACATGCCTATGGTACAAAACTCTCTATTAAAACTGTTTAGCGACAAAACGTTTGATCAGTTACAGCAAGCGGGTGCCATCGATATTCTGCAAGACGAAGTGAAGCAAACGCTTCTACTCGCTTTTGCTAAAACAGACATCGTCCGAGAAATCGACGATGTTTTGTTGACTAAATATGTTGTGCAATAACGGAGCACAACCATGTTAGACATGAATGTACAAGACACTTACACCACAGAAGAGGAAGTGACAACACCGTCACGACCAATTGATGAAAACGCATTGCTACAACGTCATCAGGTCATGGTAAAACGCGTAGTTAACCAGCTGCGCGTTCATGCCACTTCTCACTGTAGTATTGAAGATATGCAGCAGATAGGCCTTATCGCTCTAGTCGAGGCTGGACGCCGATATGGCGATGTTGACGATCCTCACTTTCCTGCTTTCGCCGTTTGTCGAGTTCGGGGAGCTATTTTAGACGAATTACGCCGACTAGATTGGCGTTCACGTAAGACTCGTCAACAAGCCCACGAGCTCAACGACGTGACTCGAGATCTCACTCGAACGTTAGGTCGAATGCCAACGGATGCCGAAATCATCCAGGCTTTAGGGACGAATGAGCAAGATTATTACAACCGCCAAAATGCCGCTCTCGCAGGCGAGATGCAAAGCCTTGACCAACTGATGGAGAGCAGCGGTGATAGCTACATTGGCGGGCAATACGATGGCATGGAACATGAACATATTCGTCGTAGTTTAGACAGTGCTTTGGGTAAATTACCTAAGCGCGATCAACTGCTCCTGACTCTGTTCTATCAACATGAACTCAACTTACACGAAATAGCTCTGGTATTGGATCTGACACCACCTCGTATATGTCAGCTTCACAAACAAGCGCTGAAACAACTCAACCAATTAATGTCCTCTTAGGAGTCACAAGATGCAAAAGTTTTTTGGAGTGCTCACTATCCTGGTGTGCGTCTTCGGTGGATATATGTGGGCCGGTGGTAGCTTAGGTGCTATCTGGCAGCCAGCCGAATTCCTTATCATTATTGGCGCCGCTGCTGGTTCTTTGATCATCGGTAATCCGCCTCATGTACTGAAAGAAATGCGTCGCCAAGTGCCAGCGACCATTAAAGGTCCAACAGAAGAGCATGAGTACTACATGGAATTAATGGCACTACTCAACAACTTGCTAGAGACAGCGAGAAACCGCGGATACAAGTTTCTGGATTCTCATATTGAGGCTCCGGAGCAAAGCTCTATGTTCCTCGCTTACCCGACGATCGCAGAAGATCATCGCCTAATTTCTTTCATTACTGACAATTTACGTTTAATGGCAATGGGACAGATGTCGCCTCATGAATTAGAGGGACTGCTAGAGCAAGAAATCGAAGCAATACAGAACGAAATGCTTTTACCTTCACGCTCACTACAGCGTACAGCTGAAGCACTACCTGGCTTCGGTATTCTTGCAGCAGTTGGTGGCATCATTATCACCATGCAAGCTATTGATGGCTCAATCGCTATGATTGGTTATCACGTTGCGGCAGCTCTCGTTGGTACATTCATTGGTATTTTCGGTTGTTACTGTGGCTTAGATCCACTAAGTAACGCCATGGCTCAGCGAGTAAAACGTAATATGACTGCTTTTGAGTGCGTTCGTGCAACCTTGGTTGCCTACGTAGCGAAAAAGCCGACATTGCTCGCCATTGACGCTGGTCGTAAACATATTCAGCTAGACATCAAACCAACATTCAACCAAATGGAGAAGTGGTTAGCTGAACAGGAGGGATAATGCAAAAACAAGAGCATGTAGTGTTCAAACGTGCCAAAGTATACAGCCATGATGAGTCGTCTCATGGCGGCGCGTGGAAAGTCGCGTTTGCTGACTTCATGATCGCCCTAATGGCGCTGTTTCTTGTACTTTGGGTTATGCAGGTGGTAGACAAAGAAGAGCGTAAAGCGATTGTTGCCCACTTGCATAGTTCAAGCGTATTCGACAAGAGTTACGGCAACCCATTTGATACGTCACAAAGTATTTCTCCTATCGACTTGGCACAGGACTCTTCTGTGCCAAGTAAACACAACTCCAACCATGTAGTAAGCTCTTACTTTAAAGGTGATGGGGATGGACCAGAAATTGATTCTTTGATTCCTGGTAACTTCGATACTCAAGAGCAACTTGCCGCACTAGCAAAAGTAATTGAGCAAATGACTGCCCAAATTAATGCGCAGGGAAATGTAAACGTCACGGTGACACCACAAGGTTTGCGTATCGTCCTTCAAGATGATTACAAACAGCATATGTTCAGCCGTGGTGGTGCAGAACTTACTCCTTTTTTTGAAGATTTACTGCTCGCACTAGCACCTGTATTTCATCGTGTTAACAACCCTCTGATCATCAGCGGACACACAGATGCAATTCCATTTAAAAAGCGTTTTGGTCGTCAATCTAACTGGGCGTTATCAGCCTCTCGAGCAGACGTAGCAAGAAATACGTTAGTTGAAGGCGGTATGCCGGACGATAGAGTAATGCAGGTAACGGGTATGTCAGATAGAGCGCTGCTTAATCCTGATGAGCCAGATTCTAGCGAAAACCGTCGTATTGAGCTGTTTGTTTTAACGACTCCTGCCGCTAAAGTGCTTGAAACCCTTTTTGGCAACCACCAAGAAAGTGAACTGCAAAAAGCGAAAGATAAGGCTGAATTTAACCAACCAGTCATTCGTCAAGAAGTCATCAATTACTCCGGCGATACCGCCACCAGCGAAGTAAAAATTCAAGAATTATAATCTTAAAAGGTCACCACTCTGATGGTGACCTCTCTAACCAAAGCCTCTGTTACTGTGACTTTTTAGTTGAGTTCTATATGCACATAACATCATCCGAAAAAAGAAAAAGCGACTTACTGAAGAAAGCCTTTTTATGGCTCATTGTCTTCGATTACCTTTTATTGGCGTTTTTCTTAACTCAGCTATCAAGTATGACACTAAACAGCGGAACCATGATCAGCTTGTTACTTGTTGTTTATAACGTCTTACTTGTTTCGCTATGTTTTCAACGAACCAACAAGCAGGACTCTTACATTATCTACCCTGTTTTGTCCGCAACGTTATTAGCATTTGTCTGCTTTCTTTACTTCTTTTTTTTAATTTAGCTCCCCGACTCGACCATTGATTTTATTTTTACTGCTTTTTCGAAGTGGTCGAGCTGATGAGTCTGAATCCACCACGTAGCCGCTTCCATCAACAGCTCTGGGTCGTCATTTTTATTAGCGAAAAACGCATAAAATGAGAGACCAACCAATTCACCTTTACTCGCGATCTTTTTGTCACAGACCTCTATAATTTTGTCTCTCAGCGAAGCTCTCATTTCTAACCCCTTAACCTAGTACATACTCACTAACCATACGGTTGAAAGAAATCAAATCAAACGAGCCTTTAATTTCAAAACGCACTCTTCCCACCTCACTCATGAAGAACTCGATTTCACAATCCAAATCAAAAGTACCAGAGGTCTCGATAGAAAATGCATTGATCTTACTGTAAGGCAAAGAAGTGTAATCCACTTTTGAGCCGGTAATCCCTTGCACATTTGCCGCTATCACTCGCTTGTTCGTAAACACCACTTGGTCACGAACTGTTTTAAAAGCAGCGAAAATAGTCTCACCATCAATCAAGAACTTAAGGAAGTCTTCTCTGGCATTAGAAACGTCAATCGGCTTAAGCTTAAATACAGAGGAATTGTCGAAATCAATCATAATTAATCCTTTGAGTGGGCGTTAGAACGAATTATCAACGTATCAGATAGCACCACTTTTGCCTACTCGCAACGCACGTTTCTGCTTGATTCGCCCAACAACGAAGCGTCACTCACTTCCACCCTTGCATCCATTGCTCAGAGTCTTTTAGGTCTTGCCAGTTCATCTCTTGGTCGCGTTTACTCATGACTGCCTCGATGACACATCTCACAACGTTACCATCTTCATCTAGTTCCATTTCCGTCACGACAAAATGCTTCTCTTTGTTTTTAGGTGAAATTGCCGTCCATTTACTGTGCAATAGTTTCTTAGGGTGGATTCTGTTCATCGCATTGTACCAATTTAACTACCATGTTGATGTATACGACTGAATACCAAGAGAGAATCAGATTTTGTTTTTGCAAACCGACAAAAGATAAAACCGCAAAAGAGATCACTCCCTTTCGCGGCTCTAACTACAATCCGACTAGGTCTTCTGACCATTCAATCGAGGATTTAAGTACTGACTTTGTAGCAACTGTAACCCTTTACCGACCAGAACAATCACTATCGCGCCAATCAGGACAGGCGTGAAGAGAAAACTCCATCCCTGCCCAGACGCCATGATCAAAATTGGATTTGCACCCGCAGGTGGATGAGTGGTCTTCGTAATCAGCATCGCAGACACACCCAGCCCCGTCGCAATCGCGAGCGTGACCGGCGTGACGTCAACATACTGGCTAAACGCAATACCGATAGAGGCCGTGATGAAGTGACCAATGATCACGTTTTTGGGTTGAGCAAGAGGGCTGCCTGGCACCCCAAACACCAGTACTGCGGTAGCACCAAATGGTGCCATCAGGAGTACTACCTCAGTAAGAGATACCTCGGCGTAAGACAACACACCAATAGCCAGCGTAGCGCCAAGTCCGGCAACCAACGATAAAATTAAATTATTCATAAACACCTCAAAAGTAGACCAAATTGTCTACAAAATAAAATAGACAAACCTGTCTACCTTTGTCAATATGTGTTTATGGAACTTTTTGAGGACGTAGTTATGAACAAAAAGAAACAGTTATTGATCGACACAGCTTTGTCACTGTTTTACAAACAAGGCATCAACTCTATTGGCATCAATGAAGTTCTCAATGTTTCCGGCGTGGCTAAACGCACGCTATATAACCATTTTGAGAGCAAAGAAGCGCTTATCATCGCCGCATTAGAACAACGCCACCAAATATTTATGGAATGGTTGGAGGAAAAGCTTTCTTCAGCACAAACGTGCGCGGAGGTGATCGATCAGTTATTTACTGCACTCAACGGCTGGTTTCATGGCTCTGAAGAAAAATTGGGCGAGTTTCGCGGTTGCTTTTTCATCAATACGTCCGCGGAATTCAGTGACGACAGTGGCGAGATCGCAACGTATTGCCGCTACCATAAGCAGCAAGTCAGAGAGCTAATTCAACGCTATCTCAAATCAGACAACGCTGCATTACTCGATGCCATTTGCATCATGAAAGAGGGCGCGATCACTACCGCTTACATGACGAAAGAGTACGACAACGTCACGAAAAAATGCGTGACCATTTTGCACAAGCTGTAATGCGGTCAGGTATAGTCATTTGCGGATTAAGTATTCAAACGAAAGGCACCAATCGGTGCCTTTTGTTTTACTTAGTGAGTGTACTTACAGTTCGTGCTCAGTACGTGCGATGATGTCGTCTTGCGCATCTGGTGATAGTGCAGTGAAGAAGGCTGAGTAGCCTGCGACTCGCACAACAAGATCACGATATTGTTCAGGGTTCTTCTTCGCAGCTAGCAAGGTCTCACGAGAGACGATGTTGTACTGCACGTGCCAACCTTTGTGGTGGTTGAAGAAGGTGCGAATCAACATAGAAAGCTTGAGCTTATCCCCTTCAGACTCAACCGCTGCCGGGCTTAACTTCTGGTTAAGCAGCACGCCACCAAGGATCTTATTCGCTTGAATCTTACCAACCGAGTTGTACACAGCCGTTGGACCTAAACGGTCTGAGCCAGATGACGGGCTTGCACCTTCAGCTAACGGCGTTTTCGCTTTACGACCATCTGGCGTTGCCATGGTTGAAGCACCGAATGGGACGTTTGCCGAAATACTTGATGTACCTGCGTAGTAACCGCCGCCAATTGGACCACGCCCATGACGCGTATTAACGAACTGCTCTAGCTCATCAATGTACACTTGGTAAGCGTCTGCCAGTAGTTGGTCTACTGCGTCATCATCATTACCGTATTTTGGTGCAAAGTTGATAAGACGTTGGCGAAGCTGCTCGTTCTCCATGCCGTCGAAATCTTCTGCCAATGCTTTTGCTAGCTGTTGTTGTGAGATAAGGGGCTGAGTGATTTGCGCGTCATCGAAAACAAGGTGCTTGATGGCAGCTAGGCTGTTACCCAAGTTTGCGATACCGACTTGCAAACCAGATACCCAGTCGTATTTAGCGCCGCCTTCTTTCACGGTTTTACCGCGAGCCAAACAGTCATCCACCAGCGTTGAACAGAAGATGTCTTGTGCCTGCTGTTCAAGCACACAGTCAACTACCGTATCAACCTCAATCGATTTACGGGTGTAGTAGCGGATTTGCTCAGCCCAAGAAGCCGTCACTTGCTCAAAGTTCTCAAAGTTACCTTTTGCTAATGACTTATCGTGCGGCAAGAAGGCTTTACCCGTTGTTGCATCCACACCTTCGTTCAATGAAGCGAGCAGGATACGAGCGAAGTTAATGAAGCTCATGCCCGTACAACGGTAACCCCATTTGCCCGGAACCGCCGTCTCGATACAGCCGATAGAGGCGTAGTTGTAAGCATCTTCTTTCTCTACACCAAGCTTGATGAATTCAGGAATAACAATTTCATCGTTGTTAAACGCAGGCATACCGAAGCCGCATTTAATCACTTCGATACAACCCATTAAGAACTCTTGGTTCAAACCTTCGTGGTAGCGCACACTCAAGTTAGGTTGCGTCGAACGTAACTGGCCACAAGATTCCAGAATCGCCCAAGAAAGGGGATTCACTGCGTCTTCAGGCTCACCCTTTTCATTCAACTTCTGACCGCCGATACACACATTTTGGTACAGCGGAGAACCTGCGGAGGCTTTTGAGTGCGCGCCAGAGCGAATCTTGTTTACTTCAAGCAGCTTCAACCAGCAGCTTTGTAATAGCTCTAGTGCAAAGTCTTTTTCAATCGCGCCGTTTTCGATATCGCGAACATAAAATTCGTTTAGGAATTGGTCCATACGACCGAAAGAAACCGAGTGACCATTCGATTCGATTTGTAGCATCAACTGAACGAAATAGCTCAACTGCAGTGCTTGCCAGAAGTTTTCTGGTGCGTGGCTCGCGACATGACGACAGTTTGCCGCAATGCTTTCTAACTCAGCTTTGCGCAGCGGGCGTGTCTCTTCTAGCGCCATTTTTGACGCCAATTCAGCGTAGCTCACTATGTGATCTTGAATCGCAAGCAGTACGATTTCGACCGATTTGTAGAACTGCTCTTTCTTCAAGCCTTCAAAGGTCGAAACATCATTGTTAGCACGGTGCTGACGAACATCCTCTAACAAACCGTTCATGCCTAGCTTCAAGATTTTCTCGTTGTCCACCGCAAGGTGCGCGTCACCCGAAGTCATGTTGCCTTCGGCTTTAATGATGGTGCTGGCTAAGATTTCTTGCTGCTCATCAGTAAACAAGCCATAACAACGGTCTTGAACGGTTTTGCCACGCCAGTACGGTGTGATGCTGTGGATGCTTTGTTTATCTTCTTCAGTGACCGCAAAGCCTGCACCAGGACGGTCGGCTAGCTCATCAATTTCCGCTTCAATCCAACGTACAGTGTATTCCGGGAAAATAGGCGCAGCGCGTACTTTGCTCGCTTGGTTACCGACGATTAACTCATCATGCTTAATCCAAATCGTACGAGTGCGTAAGTGCTCTTGCAGTGCTAGCGCACGTTGGACAATTACAGGTTTGTCTTCGTTCGCTTGATAAGCACGAGTGTATGCCTCTGCACGCTCGGTACAGACAGGTGGCGTTACGATATTTACCAGTGCCGATTTGTGCGCTTTGATACGCTCAGGAAGGTAATTCAGGTCCATAGTTAACCTCTTACAATCACGTTAAGTTGGGTGTTTTCGCTTGCGTATTGCATGGCGCTTTCTAGCAGTTCTGGTTTGTTTAATGGCTTGTCAGAACACTCGTAAGGCATATCGAGCAAACGGTATTTATTGATGCCGAGCGTGTGGTACGGCAGCAAGTGAAGTTCTTGGCAGCTCTCTAGTGAAGCCGCAAAATCGATGATGTCTTTCAACTCTTCGATGGTGTCATTGAACCCCGGCACAACGGGAACGCGAATCACAATGCGTTTCGCGATAGGTGCCAGTTTTCGGAAATTGTCTTTGATGCGTTTTAGTGAACCTTTCGCCCAGCTAAGAAACTTTTCTTCGTCGGTATGTTTTAAATCCGCCAACCAGCAATCAATATGCGGCGCGGCTTTTTCGACGTACTTCCACGGCACATGCATGCACGATTCAATAGCGGTAGAGACTTGGTTGTCATGCAGACGCTGCGCGAGTTCTGCCACCAAATCCGCTTGCATGAGAGGCTCACCACCGGAGAAGGTCACGCCACCTTGGCTTTGGTCGTAGAAAGGTTTGTCCTTCATCAAGGTGTCGAACAGCATGTCTGATTTTGCTTCTTCACCGCAGACGGTCAGTGCTTGCGTAGGACAGACGTTTCGCAGCGCGATCAGTTGGTCTTCTTTGATGGCTTTGCGATTGATGATGATCTGGTTGTCGATGCGTTGAATACCATCGTTCACCGTTTCACTACCCGCAGTAGATTGAGTTGTAGCTTGATAAGCAGAAACGCACAGCTGGCAATCTTCCATGCAGCTTCGCTGATCAAACAACAGTGAATGCTTTTCGCTGCGGCTTTCTGGGTTTTGACACCAAGGGCAAGACAAGCTGCATCCTTTAAGAAAAAGAATGGAACGAATGCCATCGCCATCATGGGTAGAGAATCGTTGGATATTGAAATACATCTCTGCTTGCCTCTTGGTCTGTGCTACCGCTGTGTACTTAATCCGTTTCTTGCTGGTTAAGTTTTATCAGCGGCTTTTCTTTGTTCGAACTGAAAGCTTCATTTGAGCGTTTACAAGTTTCACTTAACTTTCATTTAATGAAATTATTATAGTTTCAAATGAAATTTCAATTGATCAAAATCAAGATCTCGTTCGATTGTCAGATCTATAGTGATCCCATCATCAAAACGAAGATTTTGTTTAAGGTAGAAACCATGATCGAACTTTATTTAGATACTGCTGATGTGGCAGAAGTAAAACGCTTTAACCAGTGCCTACCGCTAAAAGGCGTGACGACAAACCCAAGCATTTTGGCGAAGTCAAAGCAGGGACTGAATGAAACCCTAGCAGGTATGCAAGAAGCACTTGGCGGGACACCTCGCTTTCATGCTCAAGTCGTGAGTTCAACCGTCGAAGGCATGCTGGCAGAAGCGCGCCAACTGAATGAATTGCCTTACGATATGGTGGTAAAAGTGCCAGCAACAGAAACGGGCTTAGCAGCAATTAAGCTAATGAAAGAAGAGGGAATTCAGGTTCTTGCTACCGCTATCTATTCAGCTCAACAAGGCTTCCTTGCAGCACTGTGCGGTGCAGACTACCTAGCACCTTACGTAAACCGCATTGATGCGATGAACGGCAACGGTGTTGAAGTGGTCGCGGATCTTCAATTGTTGCTCGATCAAAACCAACTACCAGCGAAGATTTTGGCAGCCAGCTTCAAGAACACTCAACAAGCGATGGAGGTGATGAAACTGGGCATCGAAGCCATTACATTGCCAACCGATGTGGCGGCACAAATGTTCGCACATCCAGCAGTAAAACCGGCGGTTGAGCAGTTCGATAAAGACTGGAGAGAGACGTTCGGCGAGAAACTTTCATTTGAAAGTTAATTAAAAGTAAGAACTCAATATCTTAGTCAATAATAAGGGAATCTTAACTCACCCTGTGCGCCGGTGAGTTAAGATTCCCTTTTTGTATTTCATATAAAGAGGCGAGGTTTACAGCCGTTCTCTATTGGTCAGTGACCAAAGGTACACGCGTTTGAGTAAACTGATTTTGAGCCTCTTACGAATACCTCGTTTGGAATGGCGGAGTCGGTTTGGTAGCACAATGGCTCTCATCTCGGTTTTCATTTCTTTTCCATCCCCCAACACAGTAGACCTCCGATACAGTAAGCCAGCAGATCTTTCCAATCAAATGTGGCGCCCAAAATCACAGCCAGAGGCGATGAAGATTCGATACCAAGCCAAACCGCGACCTGTAACAATTGCCCTAACTCAACAGCGAACGCAATCAACACCACCAATGAAACCAGCCAGTTAACGGGCATAGAGAACATACTTGCAAGAAAGTAGTAGAGCCAAACCACAACGAGAACATCACCAAATGTCGGACGAATAAAGCTGTCTCGAACATAGAGTGCAATAACGACCAATGCGATAAAACACACCAAGCTTTTCAGTCCATTTTTTGCAGAAAATCGCAGGTGGATAGCGGATGTCTCTTCCACCATATCACTTGGCTGACCAGTGAGAATTGCTCGTTTAAACATCTTCATGATTCGCCTTTGCGCTTTCTTCTGCTTTCTTATTTCGTGCGTACCAGTCGATGTTGCGTGTAATAACCATAGTGAAGCTCAAAATCGCGAAACACAGCAATGCCCCCATAACCAATGCGTAGCTTTCTGCTTGTAGCAAGCCAAACAGTAATCCGTAGAGAGTGAGCAAACACGCTCCGAATATCGCGCCGTGCTTGGTGTTGCTCAACATACCGCTCACGTACACACTTAAAAGCCCCGTCG
Source organism: Vibrio sp. 1457 (assembly GCF_033340195.1). Classification (NCBI taxonomy): domain Bacteria; kingdom Pseudomonadati; phylum Pseudomonadota; class Gammaproteobacteria; order Vibrionales; family Vibrionaceae; genus Vibrio; species Vibrio sp. 1457. The sequence continues at coordinate 112,946 of NZ_JAWOWA010000006.1, read as the reverse complement.
ATGCGACTGCCGACACCACATACGCCCAGTTAAAGCCTAGGTGTTCACTCATCGAAATCAGCAACAGATAGAAAAGCGCTAAAGCCAGACCAATAAAGCCGTATTGCACTGGGTGAACCGGACGCGCTTGGAACAGCTCCAGTAAGAAGAAACTCGCAAATACTAATGTGATAACCAACAGTGAATAGTTCACAGCTCGGTGAGACTTCAAATAGTGGTCAACGGGGTCAATCAAATCTACGCCCATTTGTCGCTGTTCAAGCTCGTGACACGCATGATTCGATGACAAACAGCTTTGGAACAGCTGCGCGATATTGGTAGAGAAGTTATTGCTCGCCCACTGTGCATTAAATCCATCTTCAGATACCTCTGACGACACCGGTAAGTAATCACCGATAAAGCTTGGATGCGCCCATTTTGAAGAGAGCTCAACCGTTGTTTGACTGCCGATTGGTGTGACTTGAAGCTGCCCCATCCCTTGCAACAAGAAGTTAAGATCGAATGCCAAAGGTTGTTCTGCGTTTAGGTCTGCAAGTGTCAGAGTACTGTGGAAGCCTTGTGGTAACTGATTTAACCCCGTTCCCGGTGCGACTTCGATATCAGAGCTCGCCATGGTCATGTCATCCAAACGAATTAATCCGCGGCTGTCTTCAATGCCAACCACTAGGCTCATGTTGTCAATATCAAGCCCATGCAACGCCGCGAGATCGTCTGCATCGAAAGTGCCTTTCAGTGCCACTTGTGCTTTGTATAAACGCGCACGGTAAATGCCTCGGTACTTTTCAAAACTGTCCAGATTCGCGCTCATATCAAAAGTGCTAGGTAAAAGAAATTTACGACGCTCTTTAATCTGTACTTTGTCATCTCGGTAACTGGTTTCGGTGTAGTTAACCATGATGAATGGACCAATGATGCGCTGCTCGCCGCTGCTACTGCGTGCGATGTCGTTTCTGACTTCATCTTGGCGATATGAGCGTTCTGAGATCAGCCCTGTGACCATTGAAAGCGGGATTTGCAGTAAGACAAACAAAAACAGCACGAAGGCGAACTTCGTGCCGAGTTGGTTATTGAGGATCTTTTTCATGTTTCATTCTCCATTTGCTGATGGAAGTAATCTAAATCAGCAATTTGGAGAACGAATGGAGCTAATGTGGAGTTTCTATGGAGTTGGTAAAATCAGGGTCACTTTCACGCCAGAATCGACGTTTTCGACTTGTAACTGACCTTTGTGCAGCTTGATCACTTGCTCAACAAAATTCAGCCCGAGCCCAGTGCTCTTAACGCCATTTTCCCGAGCGAGGGAGTAGAAGCGTTCCGTCAAACGCGACATCGCGTAGTCGGGAATGTGAGGACCTGAATTGAAAATCGACAGGCACATTTTCTCTTTCGCGACCTCAGCTTTCCATTCAATGCATCCCTCCGAATCAACAAAATCCAGCGCATTGTCCATCAAGTTAAAAACGGCTTGTTTCAGTAAGAAGGCATCACCAAGCACGGCGAGATGGTCATCAATTTGGATGTTGGCAATCACCGACTTTGCACTCAAGCGCGCATCCGCCGATTCAACCACTTCATTGACCATTTGTTTTAGCGAGATAGCTTCGACTTGCTCTAGCTCGGGGCGCTTTTCAAGACGAGCCAGTTCGAGCAACTTATCAATCAATGACTGCATGCGGTCGCTTTCTCGCTCAATGTTGCCAGCAAAGCGCGTGACCTTTTCTGCAGGCAACGGCATTTGCAATATTTCACTCGCGCCTTTAATCGCTGATAACGGGCTTTTCAGCTCATGAGTCAGCGTCTGTACGTACTCTTCCACATATTGTTTACCATCGAGTTGATTGCGCATCTTCTCTAATGCGTCGCTTAGCGTGCCGTACTCATAAAAGATACGAAATGTCGGCTTAGAGACCTTTTCACCTTCACCCATTTTGGTCGCGTAGTCTTCTAGCTTGTTCAGTGCTGAGTGAATTCGCCAAGCAAACAATGCCCCTGCCAATAGCACTAAACCACTCATCCACACCATCCAAAACAGCACATTGCGTTTAGAAAGATCGATGAAGGGTTGTACTGAGCGATTGGATTTTGCCACCGTCACGCTGCCAATGATTTCACCTTTGTGGTAAATGGGCGCAGCCACGTGCATAACGGTTGAGAGCGGATCTTTAGGGTCTTCGATGGTACTGCGCGCGCCGTATTGACCACGCAACGTGAGATATACATCGTTCCATTGCGAGTAGTCTTTGCCTACGTCTTGCTGCCAAGAATCCGCAATCACAATGCCTTGTTTATCGGTAATGTAAATTCGATGGTTAATCGCTTTTTTGCCAATTTCCCAAATGCGCGCTTGAGGCTCTCGCTGCCCATAAGCCGCTAGTAGTTTGGAGAAGCGACTTTCAGACAACTTTCCGTTCGCAACATCTTCTTCTGCCAATACTGCAAGCAAGTTCGCCATATCCACCAGCGTCTCTTCGGTGGTTTGACGCACGGTTGGCTTAAGTTCTTGGACGACCGTTTTGCTCACCATGTAAGCCGTCATTCCGACTAAGATGAAGTAGAGAAAAAACAGTCTGAGTCCAAGAGGGATCTTCGGCCAGCGATTCATCATTCACCTTTAATGCAGTAAAAGTAACCAAAGCCACGCTTGGTACAGATGCGTTCAGACATCTCAAACGGCTTCAACTTATGGCGAATGGCTTTGATGTGGGTATCAATATTGCGCTCGTACGCAGCTTCCGGCGCCATGTCAGCAGCGACCATAAGTTGCTCTCGGCTCAATACATTGGAAGAGACAGAAATCAGTTTATCGAGAATCTTAAATTCGACCGCAGTTAACCCAAGCATTTGCCCGCCAACACCGTAGTCGAAGTTCTGCGCAACTAAATCATGGTTCAAATGAGGTTGTTCTGGAACAGCTACAGGCTCTGGTTTGTCCTCCATCATTGGCGCTTTAGCTTTGATTCGAAGTTTAATGCGAGCCAACATTTCGCGCGGGCTAAATGGCTTAGTCACGTAATCATCCGCGCCAATTTCCAAACCGACTACGCGATCAATTTCATCGCTTCTTGCGGTGAGAAAGATTATGGGAATATCAGAAAACTCACGGATGGTTTTGCATAATTCAAAACCATTGCCATCCGGTAAGCCTACGTCTAAGACAAGTAACGCTGCGGAGTTGTGCTGCAAAAAAGCTAAGCCCTCTCCTGCTGTTGTAAACCACTCTGCGTGGTAGCCATCCATCTCTAATACATGAATCAGGTTCTCTGCGATAGCAGATTCATCCTCGATAATAAGGACGGTGGGTTGTTCGCTCAATGTCTTAGCCTCATTGACGGTGTTTATCTTTATGTTGGTATTATCACTTAATTTGGAGCCAAGGCTAGTGGATTGATGCAGCAAAGGCGCAGTTCGTGGATAATACTAATCAAACACACTTCTATTCAGCATAATAAATTTATCACTTAGATTAATGGGTCACCACAATTGTGAATACAATGATTTCAACCATTGATATGAACAGTGTTCATTTTAAACTCAAGTTATCAATTCGATTTTATTTAAAGGACAGTCACTGATGAAAAGAGCGCTAATCCCCCTGGCTTTACTGACTTTGCTCTCAGGTTGCGCCAGCATGTCTCCGGATGAGTGCAAAACGGCAAACTGGTACAACGTAGGTTATCAAGATGGCCGAGATGGCAACGATCCAAACATTATCAATAGCTATACCGAAGACTGTGGTGAAGCGGGTGTGACACCCGACCGAGCGAAATGGAAAGAAGGCTTTGATAAAGGCACTATCCAATATTGCTCACCAGACAATGGGTACACTGTCGGTATCGAAGGCAAAGAATATTACGGTGTATGCAGCAGCAAAGAGTTTATTGAGAACTACCAGTTAGGTCATCAAGAATATCAACGCCAGCAACGCATCCAACAAATCGATACTGAAATCTCGGTCATCGATAATCAGCTTGATGGCAATCCAGACAAAGATAATGCCAAGAGACTGAAAGAGAAGAGAAAGCGATTGGCTGACGAGCGTTCAAGCCTCTTGTCGCCAACCATCAACTTGAATCTGAATTTCTAAATCGATTGGATTTAGCTTCTAAAAATTCATGGCCCTAACTCAGTTCTAGGGTCATGAATTGACTGTTCGGATCGAGTTCGTAATCCCCGAACGGCTCGCAGTACACAAAGCCATGCTTTTCATACAACAGGCGCGCTGGTTTAAAAAACTCCATCGAGCCCGTTTCTAAACTCAAGCGCTGCAAACCTTTTTGCTTCGCTTGCTCAATCACATGAATCAATAATTGAGATGCCACACCTTGGTTTCTTGCCGTAAGCGTGGTGCGCATGGATTTCAGCTCCGCGTGTTGGTCATCCAACTCTTTAATCGCTGCACACCCAAGCAGTTGCTCACCTTTCCATCCGGTCCAAAATGTCACTTCTGGCGCTTTGAGCTTATCTAAATCTAACGCATGCACGCTTTCTGGTGGTGACGTGGCGTACATGTCCTGTAAATGTCCTTCCAACAGCGCTATCACTTGCAGCCGTTCTAAATTGTCGATTTCAATCCTCATCTTTCCATCCTTGGTTTTTCCTAGCTAAAGCGGCTGTCTCATAATGTGTTGCGGTCCAACGGGGCCGCCGTGGTAAAGCTCATTGGTATCTTCAAACCCTGATTTTAAATAGCACTGATAAGCGGGTATGTTGCGGCAATTCACAGTGAGATAAAGCGCATCAAACTCGGGATAATGGCGTTTGGCGAAATCGGCAAACTGTTGAATGGCTTGCTTGGCGATGCCTTTGCCTTGATGACGGTGATCCACCAGCAAAGCACGTACGCCTAAACTGTTTTTCGGGCAAAAATCGTATTTCTCGCTGTAAGCAGCATCAAATAGAAAAAAGCCAACCACATCATCGTCTGTCAAAATCAGATGCGGAAGTTCTGTAGGTTCAAGACGCGTAAGCATTTCACCCACATCCGCGACCGTAAACTGCGATTGCTCTTCTAGCACACTAAGTTCGCAAGTTTGTTCATGTCGCTCAGGCGAATACTTTTCAATGGTAATCATAATCTTCCTTGTTGTTTTTATGCTCAATTCATACAGGGTATGTCGTAAATAGAAATACCTGGTGTCGTATTTCCCACTCGCAGGCAAACGTTTAGCACTCTATTATCCTCGCCATTCGATAGAGAGGTTTCCATGTCCCGTTTTTTACTTTGCAGTTTTGCACTCGTCTTACTCTACCCTACTGCCATTGATTTGTATCTTGTTGGTTTGCCTCAAATTGCGTCAGATCTCAACGCCAGTGAATCTCAGTTGCATATTGCGTTTTCGATCTATTTAGCTGGCATGGCTACCACGATGTTATTCGCGGGAAAAATTGCAGACTCTGTGGGACGAAAGCCTGTTGCCGTCGTCGGCGCGATGATCTTCGTGCTCGCATCTTTTCTCGGCGGGATGGCTGAACAACCAAACACTTTCTTGATTGCTCGCTTTTGCCAAGGCGTCGGTGCTGGATCTTGCTATGTCGTCGCGTTCGCGATTTTACGCGACACGTTAGACGATGAACGCCGCGCGAAAGTATTGTCGATGCTCAATGGCATCACCTGTATCATTCCAGTGATCGCACCCGTGATTGGTCACTTGATTATGCTGAAATTTCCTTGGCCGAGTTTGTTTACCACAATGGCAGGAATGGGCATTCTCGTCAGTGTATTGGCCATTTTTGTTCTCAAGGAATCACTACCCAGCCAACAAGGTGAAGAACAGACAGCGCCAGAGAGCCATCAAGAGACTTTCTTCGAGCGATTTTTTATCAGTAGGCTGATCATTACTGCACTTGGAGTGACCACCATTCTGACCTTTGTTACCGCTTCACCAATTGTCGTGATGAGCATGCTTGGTTTTGATCGCGGCGGCTATTCTTCCATCATGGCAGGGACTGCGACGATCAGTATGTTGATTTCGTTCTCGGCGCCATTGGCATTGGGGATTTTTAAGCAGCGAACCTTAATGATCACCTCTCAAGTATTGCTCGCTTGTGCAGGCATCGTGCTCAGTGCTGCCCATTTCCATGATGGACAATCTCTTTACTATGTATTCGGACTTGGGCTGATTTGCGCTGGTTTCGCTTGTGGCTTTGGCGTGGCCATGAGCCAAGCGCTCAGCCCATTCTCTCAACAAGCTGGCGTGGCTAGCTCGTTACTGGGCATTGCTCAAGTTTGTAGTTCAGCGTTCTATATTTGGTTTATGGGTTTCATCGGCGTTAGTGCACTGAATATGTTGGTGTTTATCTTATTGTTAGGTAGCGTAATCAGCCTTGCTCTAATACTATTGATTCCAAAGCCTGTTCACGATACCCATTATGAAGAAATCCCTAGCGCGACTTGATTTAAACTTACTGTTCACTCTGCAATTATTGCTGCAAGAGCAAAGCGTCTCGAAAGCCTCGAAAAAGCTGAACGTTACGCCCTCTACCGTAAGTAAGTCGCTCAACAAACTTCGTCATTGGTTCGATGATCCTTTGTTTGTCAAAACACCTAAAGGTCTTGCGCCAACGCCCTTGGCGCAAAGCATGGAGCAAGATCTTGCAGAATGGCTGCAAATTGGCTGCCAGATTGCAGAAAAACGCAGCGATATTACGCCTAAAGGAGTGCGGATATCACGATTGAGTCGCCATTAGTGCTCACAATGCTGGACAGACTCATCGTCGCTATCCACCAGCGATACCCTGAAGCGAAAGTAAAAACCAGTAACTGGGATTACGACTCACTCGACGCCATCATTCGAGGCGAGGCGGATATCGGTTTTACCGGCCGAGAGAGTCACCCGAGATCGAAAGAGTCGTTGGATCTTCTGCCTTATTTCTTGGATTTTGAGATTCTATTTTATGACCTGCCGATGGTGTATTTACATAAAGATCATCCGGCATTACAGCAAGAGTGGAATCTCGAGACCTTTCTGAGCTACCAACACATCAATATTGTTTGGGAAAAAAGTGAAACTTGGGCGTTGGATGAAGTATTAACGGAACTAGGGCTACAGCGCTCTATCGGGCTGACGATGTCCAACTTTGAGCAATCCCTTTTTATGGCAGCGCAGCCGACGCATGACATGATCACCACCGCGCCGCACTATTGCAAAAGTTATACAGAAAAGCTGCATCTCGATTTGGTGTGCTTGCCAATTCCATTAGACCAAGCTCAACAAGACAAGTTACTGATTCCATTTACCATGATTTGGCATAAACGCAATGCGTACAATCCCAAATTGCTATGGTTGAAAAACACCATTAAGTCATTGTACAAACAACCTTCCCAACCACAGTAAGACTCAGGCTAAGGTCAGGTTTTATCTGGTTATTTTTAATGACTTTCTTGCTCTGATAGCTATAACTAATCACTTTATCAACTAATAAAAATGTTCTTTTGGATCTACACTAGCTGTTCATTTACACGCTAAGGATCAAGGATGTCGACCTTTTTACTCACTGCTATTGCAATGCTGGCGTTCGCTGCCAATTCATTATTGTGTCGAATTGCCTTGGCAGAAGGGTTAATTGATGCAGGAAGCTTCACGCTCGTTCGATTGATATCTGGCGCGATTACCTTAATCGCAATGCTTGTCGTGAGAGGCCAGTGGAAAACCGATCGGCCAACTTCTCGCTTTCGCTTTTTTGCTGGCGTGGCGTTATTTGGTTACGCTGCCCTTTTCTCTTTCGCGTACTTACAACTGGCGACAGGAACTGGTGCTTTGCTTCTGTTTGGTGCCGTGCAACTGACGTTACTGGCAATCTATTGGTGGCAAGGTGAGCGCTTTCAGTTTCTCGAAATCATCGGTATCGGCCTTTCGATTGTTGGCTTTGTTTGGTTAATGTTGCCATCTGCCACTCGCCCCGATATCAGTTCTGCACTTCTCATGTTGATTTCTGGCGTTTGCTGGGCTGCGTTTACTGCGCTCGGCAAACAAGCGCCTTCTCCAAGTAGTGGCATCACGTGGGGATTCATCGCTGCATCTATAATTGGCATACTCCTATCACCATTGATGCTGTCCTCAATCCACCTTTCTTTGAGCGGAGTGTTGCTCGCTATCGCATCTGGTGCCATTGCCTCTGGCCTTGGTTATACACTTTGGTACCAAGTCGTACGTAAGCTCTCTTTGCTTCAAGCCGCCGTCAGCCAACTTTCCGTGCCAGCCATTGCTTTGCTACTCGGCAGCATCGTACTCCACGAGCCTCTTTCACTGCATACTCTTTTAACCAGCGGCATCATTCTTGGTGGGATCGCTTTGGTTTTTTTATCTCGATCCAAAAAAACAAACGAACAATCGGCAAGCCGATAAAAAGTAATAACTTTCCCTCTCAAATACCCATTCATCATCTATGCTTTTTAAAGCAGTAAAGCTCATTGCAGATGGTACAAGTGGTCTGCTTTGGTACCAGGCGAAGAATATAAGGTGAGAATTGGCTCACACAATGCAGCGATTTTGTTTCAAAAGTGAGAATCATCACAGATCGCGAATTTGCTCGTTTTAGGCGTTTCACCAATAACGCCAAGGGCTAGCGCGAGATCAAGCCAAATACGCACTTTTTGTTTTGACAAAGGGTTTACAAAGCACACTTTTTCACCCGCTATATTCCGCCCCCCGAATTTATTCAGAACAAGATTCTGATTATTCATATAAGAAATTCATCAACTTATAACGATAAGCCTGAGCAAACTTTGACACTATGAACGACAAAATAAAATTCGCTATTAAAGTATCGCTTAGCCTAACTCTGGCTTATCTGATCCCGTTTGCCATGGGTTGGCCGCAAGCATCGACGGCCGCAACCACAGTGATGCTGATTGCATCCACAAGCAGTCGTCGTGAATCCCTCGCCAAAGGTACCTTACGCGTGTTAGGTACATTGGTTGGTGCCGTGGTTGGCTTGTTACTGGTGGGGTTGTTTGCTCAAGATCGCTTGCTGTACATGCTGAGCGTGTCGGTTGTGGTCTCTTTCATTTTTTACTTCCGTAATGCCTATCAAAAAGATCCTACGCTACTCATGCTGACCGGTGTGATGACGTTGATGATGTCCAATGGCGGTGACGCAGAAGGTGCGTTCCTTTATGGCGTTGACCGCGCCTATATGACGGTGTTTGGGGTGGTGGTTTACACACTCGTGGGAACTTTCTTATTCCCGACCAAAACAGAACAAAACCTAAGACAGCTCATCGAACAACTCAACCAAGCACAACGCGCGTTGTTCACCGCTATCTTGCAAAATTTCGAGCAAAAATCGGCAGGGCAAATCTCTCCTCAAGAAGGCGGAGAAGAAAATCCAGAAGCTGAAGAGCCACAACCTAGCGTGGACACTCTCATCGAACAGATGTTTGCCGCCCAAAATGCGCTCGAACAGCGCTTTGCTACGGTCAGTGTGGAATGCAGTGAAGTGTCGGCCTACATGAAAGAGTGGCGCTTGGCGGTTCATTTGAACAAGCAGGTAACGCAACAATTGACCGTTGCGGCGCACAGCCACTTTAGCCACCAGCAAGACCGTGAAAGCATCAGCAACTTTGATCAAGCCGTTGCGGAAATTGACGCGCTATTTGATACCTGCCAACAAGTCTGGGACGAAAAAGAACCCGCTTTTCGTGTTCAGGAATTCAAAGTCAAATACAACCAAGCGTTGCTAGAAGACGCAACTCACCTAGAGAAAGGCTCTGCGCTTACGCTTGGTCACCTATTGGAACTGATGCATCAAAACTTGTCACGTTTAGCTGAGAGCATTAGCTGTATTGACTCTGTGACGAATAATGTCTCCTTTGACGTGCCACTGCCGAAACCGAAAGGCAAGTTTCTATGGTGGGACGCAGAAAACTTTAAAACTGCGGTCAAAACCTTTGTTACCTATTGGGTTGCAGGACTGATTTGGATTTACTTCAATCCACCAGGCGGCTACTCATTCGTGGTCTTCTCGACCATGTTTATGTCTTTGCTGTCGTTCGTGCCTGTGCACCCAATTTTGTTGCTTGTGCTGTTCACTTTCGGCTTCTTGTTCGCGGTACCTTCTTACGTCTTCATCCTTCCGCAATTGGATCTCGGATTAGAACTTGGCCTGTTTATCTTTATCTACACCTTTATCGGTTTTTATCTGTTTAACGGGCCAGTGACGATTTTCTATATGATTGGCTTGTTTGTTCTCGGTTTAGATAACAACATGTTTTATCACTTCGGGATCCTCATGACGATCATGCTGTTGTTTTACATGGTGGTGTTCATGATTATTTTCGCGCACTACTTCCCGTTTAGCTCACGACCAGAACACCTCTTTTTGACCATAAAAGAACGCTACTTCCGACATACCCGAGAGCTCTTCACTACCTATCAACAGCAGTCCAGCTCGGTTGTTACGCCGCTCAAACGGGCCTTGCACTTGGTGACGCTCAATGTCTCATCGAAAAAGCTCAAAGTGTGGGGTTCGAAAATCAACCACAAACACTTTGATAAAACCACGCCAGAAGCGATCGGCGCGTTTAGCAAAGCGTGTGATGTACTCAGTAATCACATCAACATCTTAATGGCCGCCGAGAAAAAGTTGATGACCAATCCACTAATTACTCAGCTTCGCCAACAGCACCGCGATTCCATCATTCCTTTGATGGCGGGCGCTTTAGCCAGCCATCAAGCAACACAAGAACTCGACTCCGTATTCGACCAATACAGTCAAGATTACCAAACATTCGAAGATAAACTGGAAGATTTTTTTAGTGAGTTGGATTTATCTGACTACGCTTATTCAGAGATAGCCGGTTTTTATATCTTGCTGAATTTAAAACGGAACGTGTTCGAAGCAATCAAGCATTGCAAGCAAACCTACGAGGATATCGATTGGGTGAACTTACAACAGAAGCGTTTTTAAAGGTGGGGATATGATGCTTCCAAAACTAACCAAACCAAGCCTCGCCATACTTTCTTTGCTCGGACTCAGTGCGTGTACCACGGTAGGACCAGATTATGTTCATCCAAAGCAGGCGCCACTGCCAAGTGACTGGTCGGTGCAAAAAGCAGCAGCCAAAGATACGCAGCAATCAGAGCAACAGCTACAACAATGGTGGCAGCAATTTAATGACTCGACTCTTAATCAGCTGGTTGAGTTGGCGAGCAAACAAAACCTCGATTTAGAAGCCGCAGGGCTACGAATTGTACAAGCACGTTCATTGCTTGGTATTTCGACGGGCTTGCAATACCCACAAGTTCAAACCGTGTCAGGAAACCTAGCGCGTGCCTACGTAAATGATCAGGGCGTGAATAACGCCACTTTGTCGTTTGATGCTGCTTGGGAAATGGATGTTTGGGGCAAGTATGCTCGCGGTATTGAGTCGGCAGAAGCGGGTTACTACGCATCCATCGCATCGTATCACGACATCATGGTCACTATAACCGCCGAAGTGGCGCGCAATTACATCAACTATCGCACATTCCAAGAACGTATTTTGCTGTCTCGCCGCAATATCGAGATTCAAGAGCGTGTCGTACGTATTACTCAGGTGCAGTTCGACTCTGGCAACGTTACAGAATTGGACGTTCAACAAGCTAAAAACCAACTCTACACCACCAAAGCAGCGTTACCGAGCCTCGAAGTGGCAATGAAGCAGTCACGTACTGTGTTGGCTTTGCTACTGGGTCTGTTACCAGAAGAAGTAGATCGACTGCTACAGTCGGATGGGATGCACAAGCAAATCGCTGAGTACGAAGCCCAGTTCAAATCGACGGGCAGAAAATCGGCGCTATCAGGCACCGACGAGCGCTCCATTGTGCCGCGTCCACCTCTGTTGGATACCCAAGTGGACGCAAACTTAGTGATGCGACGTCCGGATTTGCAAGTCTCTGAGATGCAAGCTCGCGCGCAGAGTGCGCAAATTGGCGTGGCGGCAACCGCTCTGTATCCAAGCTTTTCGCTGTTCGGTTCCATCGGTATCGACAGTACGGTTCCCGATGGCAGCAGTTTCAGTTTTAGCGATTCGCTCACCATGGTGGTTGGCCCAACGTTCAGTTGGAACATTTTCCAATACGGACGCGTGAAAAATAACATTCGTTTCGAAGATGCTCGCTTCCAAGAAACGCTGACGAACTACAACAAAAAGGTACTGCAAGCCGTTAATGAAGTCACCAATGCAATCGAAGCGTATGACCTGTATTTGCAGCAAAAAGATTTACGCTTGCAATCGGTCAACTCTTCCATTCGTGCGTTCAACATATCCATGACACAGTACGAAAACGGACAAATTTCATTCGAACGTCTGCTTAACTCGGTAGAAAAAATGACCCGCGCAGAAGACAGCTACGCAACGATCAAAGGTAATGTTGCGAACCAAGTTGTCGCGCTCTACAAAGCCCTCGGTGGAGGCTGGCAAACCCAAACAGGCAAACCTTTCATCAGTGAATCGATTGCCACGCAGATGACAGAGCGCACTGACTGGGGAAGTTATTTAAATGAAGAAAACCGCGTATTGCCGCCTTTGCGACTCGAAACTCCGGCTGAGACCAGTGATGAAAACAAAACGGAGGATCGGTAATGCCTCATGAACTCTCTTGGGGAGACGTTTACTTTTCTCCTACGCTACTCGTGCTCTTTCTCGCCGTCACGGCCACGTGGATAACGGTGATGATATTGAACAAGACACGTTTGTCTCGCTTCATCGCTTTTCCGTCTCTGACGTTTATTGCCATCATGGTCGGTTATGTGGTGGCCATCGACAGCTTTTATATTCAATTTTAGGTGCCAAACAAGATGAAAAAACTATTCGTAATCGCACTCAATCTTGTCATTCTTGGTGGCGCAGCTTGGCTCGGCTATCAAAAGTTTGAGGAATACTTTAATAACCCATGGACACGAGATGGGCAAGTGCGTGCTAACGTCATCAAAGTGGCTCCTCGCGTATCAGGCCCAATTGTAAATGTCGCGGTGCAAGACAACCAAGAAGTAAAAATGGGGGATTTACTGTTTGAAATCGACCCTGCGACTTACCAGGTTGCGTTATCTCAAGCCGAAGTAGCACTGGAGCGCTCCATTGTTAGCTCTCGCGGTAAAAAAATCGAATATGACCGCTTAAAAGACATTCGTGCCAAAGACCGTGGCGCAGTTTCTCATAAGGATCTGATTCGTCGTGAAATCGCTTACGAAGAATCGCTACTGCAAATCAAATCTGCAGAAGAACAACTAAAATCAGCACGCCTTAACCTCAGCTTTACCAAAGTTTATGCGACCGTCGATGGTTTTGTATCTAACCTCGATATTAGAAACGGTACGCAAGCGGTCGCAAACCAACCACTGCTCGCACTGATCGACAAAAACAGCTTTTGGGTATTTGGTTTCTTCCGTGAAAACCAACTTGCGCAAATCGAACCTGACAGCCAAGCGCGTGTCACTTTGATGTCTCACCCAGACACGCCAATTGACGCGACGGTTGACTCGATTGGTTGGGGTATTGCGCCCAAAGACGGCACGGTCGGCTACAACCTTCTTCCAAACGTAAACCCTGTTTTTCAGTGGATTCGCCTAGCACAACGTATTCCGGTGCGAATCTCCCTACAAGAACTTCCTGAAGATGTTGATCTTCGATTCGGGCTTTCTGCGTCCATCATGGTGATGAAAGAGTCATCCGCAGAAAGTGAACAATAACTAAGTGAGAAGAGCCATGGTCATTGGTAAAAACCTCAAAAATATTAATGAAGAAAACAACTTCTTCTATCTAACCTTAGCACTAGTGATTTTGTTGCTAGGGAGTGCGATGGCACAAGTCGTAGGTGAAGGGACGATTGAACACATACTTCAGGCTTTCACGGTTCTGACGTTTATCGTCTGTTTTGCGAGCCTTCGCTTTGACAAAACCTGGTCTCGTTTCCTCTACAGCCTGTTTGGTGTTTGGGTTCTTGTGATTGTGATCAAGACCGTTTTCGACATCAGAGAGATGAATGTGGTGATGCTTGCCCTCACCTTTGCGTTCTTTTTCGGCACTTTTAAATCCATCGCAAGACAGATTCTTTTCACCGGCCATGTCAACAGCAACAAAGTCATTGGCTCGGTAGCGCTTTTCTTGCTACTTGGTCTGATGTGGGCGATTGCCTACCTCATTCTGCTTGAGTTTTCGCCTGAAGCCTTTACCGGTATGGAAGCGATTTCTTGGGGGCAGAACTTCTCCAATGCAGCGTATTTCAGTTTCGTTACCTTAACCACGCTCGGTTATGGCGACATTAGTCCTCTAACACCACTGGCTCAAGTCGTGGTGTATTTAGAGGCCATCACAGGTGTTTTTTATATGGCGATTGTTGTTTCAAGTCTCGTCAGTTCTAACATTGATCATCAGGTAAACAAAAATGGATAAACAATCGGTAAAAATCGACAGTAAGCTTTTCATCAGTAATATGGTGGAATCAGCAATACGCATTGGCTTGATCTTTGTCTTGCTGATGTTTACGTACGACATCATCAAACCCTTCATACTTCCGGTTATTTGGGGCGCTATTATAGCCGTCGCTTTAATGCCGCTTACCCAAAAATTGCAGCGTGTATATGGTGGTCGCAGAGGTCTGGCAGCCACAACCATTGCTTTACTTGGTATTGCCCTCCTTGTCACGCCACTTGTTATGGTATCAGGCTCCATTGTGGATGGTGCAACGCACGCGCTTGAAGTACTACAAAATGGACAAGTGAAAATACCAGGGCCAAAACCTTCCGTAGCGGATTGGCCTATCGTGGGTGATAAGCTCTACGAAGTGTGGACCCTATTCGCTACTAATCTTGAGCAAGCGATTCAAACCTTTATGCCACAAATAAAGGCAGGACTCACATCTTTACTGGGTACACTTGGGGGCGTATTGGGAAGTTTACTGCTTTCAATCTTGTCACTTGCGATTGCAGCAGGTTTCATGACGTACTCTGAATCTGCAGCATCAGGCCTAAGAACCATCGCGATTCGAACCGCTGGTGAAAACGCAAAAAGCTGGACCACGCTTATCGCTGCGACAATTAAAAGCGTACTGCTTGGCGTAGTCGGTGTAGCGGCGATTCAAGCACTGTTGATCGGTGCTGGTTTCTTCGTATTTGGCGTTCCCGCAGCAGGTTTACTCACACTGCTTCTAATGATCTTGTGTATCGCTCAGCTCCCGGCGTTGCTCGCTGTGCTACCTGTGATTGGCTTCATGTACATGACCCAAGACACCTCAACAGCAACCATGTTTACTGTTTGGGTCGTAGTTGCTGCTCTTTCTGAAAACCTGTTCAAACCAATGTTAATGGGACGTGGCGTCGACGTGCCAATGCCTGTGATTCTGCTCGGTGCCATCGGTGGTATGCTTTTCTACGGCATCGTTGGTCTGTTCTTAGGTGCCGTTATCCTAGCAATTTGGTATGAGTTATTTGTTTGGTGGTTGAGCATTGAGAAAGCACAACAGCAAGAAGAAATGGCAGAACAACAAGACGCTTCTGATGACCAATCAGAACCTGGACACGGTGCTGGCATTTAATAAATCAATAAGTTAGAAAGAAATTTAATCCATAACTTATGATATCAAACCGCTGCATTTCAGCGGTTTGATTCTATTTGGATCACAGTTTCGTCGTAATAAATGCGATAAAAATGACGTTCTTGTTAAATTTTCATACTTATTACACTTGGGAGTTGCAATCGGGCAATGAACGATGCACTCTCGATGACCACTAATTTGCTTAGGATAAAAACAATGAAATTGATCAAGCCTTTAACTTGTGCGCTTGCTCTCGCAATGAGTGGCATGGCATTCGCAGATGTAACCGTGAGTGTTCCTGACAACGTTTCAGTATTAGCGGCTAACGGTGAAAAAGCAGATCTTTCGGGTGGTTTTTTCGCCTCTGAAAGAACACTGACGTTACCTGATGGCCTTAACCAAGTCGTATTTCGTTTCGCCCCTTACTTCAACCAAGGTAATGACCGTTTAAGTGTTGAAAGCGATGTTATCGTTACACGATTTGACGCGACCAATGCCGAACTCACTCTACAAATGCCAGAATACCGCAACCTACGTGATGCGGAAGAGAAGATCAAAGACTTAGATTGGAAACTGGTTGATGATTCTGGCAACGCAATCGCGGTTGACCAAGACAAGTTGCTCAAACCGGGTATGCAAATCGGTCGTGATTACGTACGTGAAATCGAAGATTATAACCAAGCTGGCGGTGCAGCAGCCGTGGCTTTTGCTGGCGCAGCAACCATGCAGCCAGTCACGCTTCCTGCAAAGGTTCCTGCGGATATGAAGCAAGTGAGAGCAACTGCGGTTAAAGCGGATTCGACAGCTGAAGAGATGCTGCACTTCTGGTACCAAAAAGCAGACGCAGAAACCAAAGCTCGCTTTAAGAAATATGTTAATCAACAGTAAATCTGGTTAACTTTATCGATATTAAAAAAGCCACTTCACGTGGCTTTTTTGATCAAAAATTAGGAAGCTTGGACAACTTTAGTATTGGCGATCAAGTCATGCAACAATCGTCGCTCCGGATGAAAGAACAACAATGCCAAATTTACCAACGGGATCCCCGGAATGAGCATCTCCAGCAAGTAGCTAATAACAAGCCTTAACCCTGCTGTAACTTTCGTTGCCTTACTATCATTTTTCATTACAACTTTAATACCAATCATGCGCATACCAATGGTTTGCCCATGACTCAATGCATTCCAGTTGATCATTAAAACCGTTGGTAAAGAAAGCAAGTAAAACGCCTGAGTTTCACGAACAAGCGTGAGGTTATCTGCTAAAGAGAGCTGAAAGTCGTTAAGAAAAGAGTTAATACTCAATGCAATTATTAACACGACCACCATCGTAAAGAGCAGGTCGATAAAACCAGCAATGATTCTCTGTTGCTTGCTCGCGATAAAAGCATACATGGACTTCAGTCACCTCAATGTAATTGGTTAAGCGAGAATGACTGAGTGTACAGACGCGCAATGGTGAGCGCAGTTTAGGTATTGCCAACATAATATTCAACTAAGAACATACTAAATCGCGGTCGTATCTCAAAAGTAATCATTACATCTTGAGCATAACCGTATCAATTTAACAAAACGCTACCAGTAACGTTCGTAAATGATATTTCCCCCAGTTTGATGGCGATACTTTTCCAAGCCTAGCTCTTGTAAAACGGGCACGGTATCTTTGATCATTTGTGGATTCCCACACATCATGACAAAGCTACGCTGAGCTGAGAATGGCGCATCAGCGGCGTTGGACAGTAAACCCGATTCGATGAGTTCAGGAATTCGGCCTTGTAATTTACCATCAACCACTTCCCTGCTGACTATCGGTATATACTTTAATCTGCCTTCATATCGTTGCTGAAGCTGTTCAATTAGGTATTTATAAACCAGATCTTTTTCGAAACGAACGGCATGAACCAGCACAATGCGCTCATTGTGAGGCGGTAAGTTTATATCATCCAGCAGCGACAAAAACGGTCCAATCCCCGTACCTGTAGATAGCAGCCACAGGTCATGAGCCTGTTTAGGAATAGAATCATGGATTAAATCGCCATGTGCGGTGGTACCGACATAAATGCTATCACCAGATTTAAGCTTTTGGAGCCGTGGAGAAAGTTGTCCTTGAGGGTCGGCTACTATTAGAAACTCCAACCAATCGAATTGCTCGCTTGGCGCATTAACCACAGAGTAAGCGCGGCTGATCGGCTTACCTTCATCATCAAGCAAAGCAAGCTTGGTGAATTGGCCAGCTTTAAAGGAAAGAGGCGCGCCAGATATTCTCAAACTGAACAGCTCACCTGTCCAATCGATGCGTTTCTCAACTCTTGCGAGGTTGAAACCTTTGAGTTCAATCATGAGACACCTCCTATCTGGTTACTCTTAGTTAAACTTACGCCTTCAACTCGATTATGTAAAGTTTCTGGTTTACATAATCAAACCACTATTTCATTTCACATTTTAAAAACAATTTTATTACATATTAAATGATTACATCTAGAATAAATGCTCAAAGTGATAAGTCGCGTCGCAATTTGTGGCAAAGCAGATGAAAAAGGAGCAATAGAAATGGACACACTGTTAAAGGACTTTCCCGTTATCACAGAGATAAAAGTCGCATGGGGTGAAATGGATGCTCTGCAACACGTTAATAACGTGGTCTATTTTCGCTACTTCGAGACCGCACGTTTAGATTACTTCAACAAAATTAACCTGCTGGTCGACCTGCAGACCTCGCAAATTGGGCCAGTACTGAGCGAGACTCAATGCCGCTACAAATTGCCTGTTACTTACCCAGACACGCTATTAGTCGGTTCTCGCGTAATCGACATGCAAGAAGATCGCATCACGATGGAGTACCAAGTGCTGAGTAAGAAGTGGGGTAAAATTGCGACCATCGCGACCGCCACTGGTGTGATGTTTGATTTTAAGAACAACGTTAAAGCTGCGATTCCAGATCACGTTCGCCAGTCGATTTTAGACTTGGAAGGAACCGTGGGTAGTACGCATCATTTGGAGTAGCAAGAAACGAGAGATTAAAGGCGAGGTTCCCGACAGCGCTCCTTCATCGCTATCGGGAATGATGCTGAGATACCATTCCAACTTACGCAATAAGAAAACTAGAGTCATTCTAATGAGCCTAAGTGAATCATTCGAAACCTCGCTAAACGTAACAGCAGCGCGACTCTTCCAGCCTACGCGATAAGAAAGCTACGTCATTCTAGCGAGCCATAGCGAGACTAAGAATCTACTTACCGCTTGCTGCAGACCATAAAGCCATGAATAAACTCAATACAATCTGAGAGTAGATTCTGAATCACGCTCGTTCCTCGCGGTTCAGAATGACGGTTCGAGTTTAACTCTGATCTCTACAAAACCATCCAAAAAAGCGATTCCAGAAGAACCTAAGTGAGTCACTCGGAATCTCGCTTTAGACGTATCAGCAGAGCGACTCTTCCAGCCGACGCGATAAGAAAAGCTGCGTCATTCTAGCGAGCCAAAGCAAGACTAAGAATCTACTTACCGCTTGCTGCAGACCATAAAGCCATAAATAAACTCAATACAATCTGAGAGTAGATTCTGAATCACGCTCGTTCCTCGCGGTTCAGAATAACAGTTCGAGTTTGGCTCTGAGCTCTACAAAACCATCTAAAAAAACGATTCCAGACAAACCTAAGTAACCATCCGGAATCTCGCTTTAGACGCATCAGCAGCGCGACTCTTCCAGCCTACGCGATAAGAAAAGCTACGTCATTCTAGCGAGCCAAAGCGAGACTAAGAATCTACTTGCCGCTTGCTGCAGACCATAAAGCCATGAATAAACTCAATACAATCTGAAGGTAGATTCTGATTCACGCTCGTTCCTCGCAGTTCAGAATGACGGTTCGAGTTTGGCTCTGACCTCTACAAAACCATCTAAAAAAGCGATTCCAGATAAGCCTAAGTGACCATCCGGAATCTCGCTTTAGACGCATCAGCAGAGCGACTCTTTCAGCCTACGCGATAAGAAAAGCTACGTCATTCTAGCGAGCCATAGCGAGACTAAGAATCTACTTACCGCTGCTGTAGGCCCATAGAGCTATGAATAGACTCAATACAAGCCTGAGGGTAGATTCTGAATCACGCTTTAAACGTAACAGCAGAGCGACTCTTCTAGCCTACGCGATAAGAAAAGCTACGTCATTCTAGCGAGCCATAGCGAGACTAAGAATCTACTTGCCGCTTGCTGCAGACTATAGAGCGGTTAGCAGAATGTCTCGATGTACAGCGCTTCGACTTTGTCTCTTGCCCATTGCGTTTTACGCAAAAACTTCAGAGAAGATTTGATCGACGGATCTTTCTTAAAACAGTTCACTCGAATGCGCTCATACAGGCCATTCCAACCAAAGTGCTCAACTAGTCGGGTGACGATTTTTTCTAAACTCAACCCGTGAAGTGGGTTATTCGGCTGCTGTTGGCTCATGCTATTGATCCGGTAAAGTGAAGTTGCGCGCTAATCTAACTCAAACTCGCCGTGCAACCTAATGTTTTAACCTTGAATTGCCCTACGACTCTCCCCTATAGTAGCCCAAACTTCATAAAAGCCCTTTTCACGATGAAAGCCCTCAACGACCTCAATATTTTTGTAGAAACAGCGCGCCAAGGCAGCTTTTCAAAAGCCGCTAACAGCATGGACATGACACCTGCCGCCATTAGCGCATCGATTAAGCGTCTTGAAGGGCAAATCGGTTTCCCGCTGTTTGTGCGTTCCACGCGAAGCCTGCGTTTAACCTCAGATGGCGAACTGTTTTTAGACAAAACCACGCAAGCATTGGCTACATTGCAAGAGGGGTTGGATCAGATCTCAAGTGCGCGTGGTGAGTTATCTGGTCAACTGCACATTACTGCGCCCTCCGATTTTGGTCGCAATATGTTGCTCGATTGGGTGGATGAGTTCATCGATCTCTACCCAAATGTTTCCATCAAACTAGAGCTGTCCGATAGCTTGACGGATATGTACACCAAGCCTGTCGATATTGCGATTCGCTACGGCGAGCCGGCCGACTCTAATCTGGTCGTGTTGGCATTGTGTGGGGCAAACGAGCGGATCTTATGTGCATCGCCAGAGTACGTAGCCACACATCCAGAACTCACCTCTCCTGCCGATTTAACGCAACACAACTGCTTGTGCTACATGGTCGCGGATTCGGTCTACAACAAATGGACGCTCACGCGTGACGGCGAGAAAGAACAAGTCGTGGTCAGCGGTAACTTGATGAGCAACGATAGTGACTTGCCACATCGGTTAGCGATCAAAGGCAAAGGCATTGCGAATAAATCATTGATGGACATTAGCCGAGACTTAATCGAGGGAAGATTGGTGCGAGTGTTACCAGAATGGGATTGCGGCCCAGTGCCGCTCTACATGGTATGTGCCGATCGTCGATTATTGACGCCAACGATTCGGACTTTCCGCGACTTTATCCAACAAAAATGCTGCCAGCAACGCGCCAACGTGCTGGCAACCTTCTGTCATTAGGCGATAAATCGAAGAGGACGAATCTGGGTATATTCAACCCAATCATTCTCTTCCAATGTTTCAAGAAACGTCGCCATATGCGGGCTTTGCAAATGCTTATCCAAGGCCTCTTGCGACGCCCAGATTTCTTGGAACATAAATAGGCCATCAACTTTTTCGTCGAGATACAACTCGTATTGGCAACAGCCTTCTTCTTTACGAGTTGGCTCTAGTAAACCAGCAAGCAAATTCACCACCTGATCCTTACTATCTGGATAGGCTTTCACTTCTGCGACTAAGTGGATCATCGTTTTATCACTCTTTTGCGATTTATATATTGATTACGGGGTTCTACGTCACCTGTAAGTAAGCTCGAATTAGATCTCGGTGAATACGGTTTCTGCGTCCCAGCGAGACTTTGGCGTTTTCGCGTTGAAGTCATCTTCCGCGTGGTAGCCAAGCGGCACGATCACAACACTGGTATAACCTTTTTCACGCAAGCCAAATTCTTCATCCAGCACTTTTGGATCAAACCCTTCAATTGGTACTGCATCAATTTCTAGCGTCGAAGCACCCAACAGCAACGTACCCACGTTGAGGTAAACTTGTTTCTCCATCCAATGGTTTGCATCTTTCAGATCAAAACGGTGCATGTTCACAAAGTAGCTACGACCACCGCGCACAGCCGCTTTCGCTTCTTCAGTTGGGAATCGACCATCTTTTTCTTCTTGCACCATTAGCGCTTCAATGTAGTCGTTATCGATGCCTGTTTTTGCACAAAACACCAATACGTGAGATGCGTTGAGAATCTTCGCCGCGTTAAACGCGTAATTCTCTTGCGCCGCTTTAGCGATGCGCTGTTTGCCTTCTTCTGTGCTTGCCAGAATGAAATGCCAAGGCTGGGAGTTCACACTCGATGGACTAAAACGAATCAGCTCTTTAACTGCATCGATTTTTTCTTGAGATAGCTTGCGCGTTGGGTCAAACACTTTCGTTGAGTAACGAGATTTTGCAGCTTGTACGATATCCATGAGGCTCTCCAATTAATGAGTTTAAGCTGAGTAACAGCATAACCTCATGAGATAAAGGGAAAAACCGATTTCGATTAAAAACATTTTCAAAATAAATTTGAAAATAAAACGATAAGAAAGGCTTTGAGCGTTCTCACTGGACTTCTTCATCTTTTCGGCAATAATGCATGTTTGCTCGCAACCAAACTCAACTCATGCTGCCTCAAGATAACGTTATTACATCCTTTCTGTGCAAAAAGCTCGGTCACAATCACCTTCGAATTGCCGGCGAATATTGGCACATTGAGAAGTTGGTGGCCTTGCAATGCATGATGTTGAAAGAAGCGCCTAACCTCCAAGAAGGGCTGCTTTGGTGGAGTAAAAGTGTCTCATTATTCGACCGCCGTTTGTACGTCACATTGCAGCATGGTGATGCCCAAATCCATCTGCAAGTCGAATGTAGAACGGGCGATATGCCAAATTGGGCGGAGTCGGTGTTTGGCTTGCTCAAAATGCAGTTGGAAATGCTTGAGTTAAGCGAATCAATACAGGTACAAGTTCACGCCAACAATCCACTCGCGGCCAATATTTTTCTAGTGGAAACGCGAGATTCTAAAACGAGTTCAAGCGTGTTTGAACTGGTGAAACATGTTTATTTGCTGCTTTCTCACCAACCAATTGAACAGCCAGAATTGCTGAGTGTTTTGAACGCCTTGTTCATCAAAAACAGTAATTACGCGCTCAAGTTAGAGCAAGCGGCAAGGCAACTGGGCGTCTCCAAACGCACCTTGCAACGTCGACTGCAAGAAAAGCAAATGAGCTACTCTCAATGCGTTGATTTCGCTAAAAGAAAGCAAGCACTCACTTTGCTTGCCGACACCCAACTCACAACGCAGCAAATCGCATATCAACTCGGTTATGAAGAACCATCGAACTTTCACCGCACTTTTCGCCGTTGGTATCCGTTTTCACCCATGCAGTATCGCCAACAATGTTTGGATAACCGAACTCAGCTAAATCAGCAACCGATCCGCTTGTACTACGCCAAAGCGAATACTTTAGCCGATCACGACATTGACCAACCCGTCGGTAGAATCTGGATGGAAGTAGATAATATTGCGTTTGAAAAAGTGGTCTCAGTTGAGTGTCGAGACCGTGATGGTGCATGGCGGCGCTATCCCGCCTTCTTCGAGCGCTTTTTAAGTCATGGCATCGAACTCTGGGCAACGACCGAACTTCCGGTAGCGCACCCCCTTACCTTTCGCCTTTGTTATGAAGTCGATGGGGAACGTTACATTGAGAATAACCACCAGCGTGATTACGTGGTTTCTAAGGGGCTTTTAATTGGCGCAACGGAATACATTGTCCCGACTCGGCAGCTTATTAATATTGGGGCGCAATACACGCTCTTTGTCGAACTGGCATGCCGACTTGAAAACGTTGCGAGGATTGACTGTTACGTCGATGATGCCCCTACACCTCACGTAATGCGCTTGACCCAACACTCGCTACATTATGCTTGTTGGGTGCTGCAATTATCGCTCACTCAAACTGCAAAGCAGTGCCGTTTCCGCCTTTATGATGAATCCGACAACGAGCTCGCGAAAGAGCATTACCCGATACAATATCCTATTGTGCAACCTCTCAATTAAAACTGTCGGTCAGATCAAAATCGTCTCTTCGTGACATCATATCACGTCTTTTTTGGCGTGAAATGACACTCTCAATTTCAAACCTTTGCTTTATCGTTTCTGCATTGCTGCATAACGGAGGCAAAGACCGTGTTTGAAACTCTACCTAACTCAATGAATAAAATAAAAATACTTCCTTTATCGATCGCTCTAGCTCTTTCTGGCTGTGGAAGCGACGAAACCGCACCAGTCGATACAGGCAGCCACGTGGCATCTCCTGATTGGCAAGATCAAATCATTTACTTCCTGATGATCGACCGTTTTAACGACGGCGACAGCGCTCTTAATGATCAAGGGCAAAACGAATTCGATCCGACTTCGGATAAAAAGTTCAGCGGCGGCGACCTCGTTGGCGTGAGTGATAAGTTAAGCTACATCGAAACTCTCGGTGCCACATCGATCTGGATTACTCCGCCAGTGGCAAACCAATGGTGGGATGCAGAACAAAACTATGGTGGCTACCACGGTTACTGGGCGCGTGACTTCCAAAAAGTGGATGAGCACTTTGGTGACATGGAAAGCTACCAAGCGTTAGCACGCGAAGTGCATGCGCGTAACATGTTCTTAATTCAGGACATCGTGACCAACCATGTAGGCAACTTCTTCACTTACGATGACCCATACAATTACGATCCTAGCCTACCTTACCAAGGTTTCCGTTTGATTGAAAATGCGCTACCAGCAGGACAAGAACTGCCTTACCCGCTCAACAAGAATGAGTGTAAAGAAGATGGCACAGGCAGCTACCACTGGACGCCAAGCATCACCGACCACAACGATCCGGTACAAGAAAAAACCTGGCAGCTCTCTGATTTGGATGACCTTAATACGTCCGATCCTGAAGTACGCGCTTATCTAAAAGAGAGCTACCGAAAATGGATTCGCGAAGTCGGCGTCGACGGATTCCGTATCGATACGGTGAAGTTTGTTGAGCACGATTTCTGGAACGACTTCCTGCACGCCGACGATGGTGTGATGACTCAAGCGGTTGATACTGGTCGCGATAACTTCCTGACCTTTGGTGAAGTCTTCGAAACATCTACGCCTTACAACACAGAAGGCGAAGAGAAGATGCTGACTTACATCGGCGAAAGCGGCTCGCCGGAGCAGTTAACCTCGGTACTGAACTTCCCATTGCAAGCGACCATGACGCGCGTATTTGCAGCAGGGCAACCGACCGATTACTTACGCTTCCGTCTTGAGAAAATGATGGAGATGTTCCCAAATCCATACATCATGCCGAACTTCATTGATAACCACGATATGCCGCGTTTTCTATCGCAAGGCAGTGTCAACGATATGAAGCAAGCTCTGATCACCATGATGAGCGTACCCGGTATTCCTGTGATTTACCAAGGTACAGAGCAAGCGATGCCAGCAGCGCGCGATGCGATGTTTGCTGGCGGTTACCGTGAAGACGGCGACTACGTAGATTCATTCGACCAAAACAGCGAGATGTACTTGTTCATCCAAGAGCTTGCTAAGTTACGTACCGAAAACAAAGTCATGACACGCGGCGAAATGAAAGTCATTGGCAGCGATAAAGCTGGTGCAGGTGTGTTCGCCTTTACCCGCACTTTGGATAACGACGAAGTCTTAGTGGTAATGAACACATCTAACTCTCCAATGTTGATGAACCAACTCGATGTAGAACAAGTTGGTGGCACCGTCTTCAAACAACAAATCATGTCGAACTGGGTAGACGCTCCAGAGCAGTTAATCGCAGATGAAAACGGTCACGTAACCCTTGAGCTACCAGCCAAATCTGCCGTGATTTACTCAAAAACTAACGATACCCAATCGGTAGATACCCCAGACCTCAACATACAACTGGCGCAGGATTGGGAAGGAAAAACCATCACTGGTGATATTGTTATCGCGGGTAGTGCGAACGCCAACGAGAAGTTGAACCTTGTCGTCGATGGTAACTTGGAAACAGCGCAAACCATTACTGTAGGTGCTGATGGTCAGTTTAGTGTCACGCTGTCGACTCGTCATTTTGCGATTGGCGAGCAACAGCACCGCTTCGCGATTTATTCCACCGAGAAAAAAGCAGGCATCGAGGACGTGAATTTTGTCTCCAACCTAAGCTGGTCAAACACGCCGGACGACACCATTGATGATGCGGGCGATGCACAAGACGGCGTGGGCGGCCCAAACGGCAACTACTCATTACCAACCGATCCAACATTCGATAAAAACAATAGCCAACTCGCAATCAACAAAGCTGAGGTATTTACCGTTGGCAGTAACGTACGTTTGACCTTCACTATGGACAACATCACCGACACTTGGTTGCCACCAAACGGCTTCGACCACGTAGGTTTCACCATCTTTATTGATTTACCTGAAGAAGCCGCAACTAACTTGTCTGAGCTACCGAAGATCAACGCTTCTATGCCAAGCGGAACCTGGAGTCGTAATGCGGTTGTTTTTGGCTGGCAAAGCTCGATTTACAACACCAAAGGAGCAAATGCGACGACATGGGGAGAAGCGGTCACGCCAGCACCAACAGTGACAGTAGACAAAGCCAATAACACTATTTCGATGGACTTTGCGAGTGACGCGCTGGGCCGCCCAGATTCGCTCGATGGTATCCGCTTCTATGTCACGACTTGGGACTTAGACGGCCTTTCGGCAACTTACCGTCCGCTAGAACAAGACAAAGGCCCTTGGAACTTCTCCGGTGGCGCATCGGATGAAAGTAAGATTTGGGACGATTTACCAATCATCACCTTGTCGGAATAAACCGTTAAATAAAACACCGCCCAGCGTTTAGCTGGGCGGCCATCAACAAAAAAATGCAGAAAGACACTTCTGCTCGTTTTTATTCTAGTTAAAGAACGATTTCACCCACAGCACCAGACTGTCCCAAAGCTGAGCGAACCACGAGCCCTCTTCTACCGCTTGGCTGCTGACCAAGGGATAACTCGCCACGGTACTGTCATCGCTTTTCCAAACGACCTTACCAATCTCATCTCCTTGCGCGATCGGCGCAATCAACGGTTCATTTAACACCACACTCTTATCAAGCCCAGCCGTCATTGAACGAGGCAGAGTGAGATAGGCATCTTTAGCAAAGATCGCCTCAACTTGATTAGCATTTCCCTTCCAAACGCGAACTTTAGACTCAACTTCCCCCTGTTTAGCAACTTGCTTGGTGTCATAAAAGCGAAAACCATAGCTGAGTAGATTCTTCGATTGGCTGATCCGAGCCTGTTTACTTGGCGTACCCATCACCACCGAGATAAGGCGCATTCTTCCTTCTTTGGCCGAGCTCACCAAGCTGTATCCGGCATTGCTGGTGTAGCCGGTTTTTCCCCCGTCGACATCAATGGAATTGTCCCACAACAACTTATTGCGGTTGTACTGCGTAATGTCGTTCCACTTGAAGACTTTCTCACTGTATAGCGCGTACACATCAGGAACATCGCTGATGATCGACTGCATGAGTCTTGCCATATCGGTTGGTGAGGTTTGGATGCCATCACTATCAAGACCATGGGAGTTCACAAAATAGGTGTCTTGCAGTCCTAATTTCTCCGCCCAACCATTCATCAAGGCAACAAAGCCGCGTTCACTGCCTGCAACATGCTCAGCCAGTGCAACGCACGCGTCATTTCCTGATTGGATGATCACGCCGCGCATTAAGTTCGCAACACTAATTTCATCTTTCGGTTTGATGAACATTTTAGAAGAACCGGGAAACTTGGCCGACCACGCGTTTTCGCTCACGGTGACAACATCATCCCATTTCAAACGCCCCGCTTTGATTTCTTGTCCAACTACATAAGCGGTCATCAACTTGGTTAAACTCGCCGGAGCAAGGCCTGCTCGCCCGTTATACTCGGCAATAATGGCACCGGATTGAAAGTCCATTAATACGTAGCCTTTTGCCTGTAACTGAGGTGGGTTGGGCGTAACAACGGCAAAAGTAGGTACGCTTATTAAACAAGTCACAATTGTCCATCGAGCCAGTGACACTTTCATCCGACTTCCTCCATGCTCTTACTTTGTCGCAACTCTATTGAGCATAGCTCACTCAACCAGTTGCACCAGTCGCTAATCGTTTCATTTTCTTGAACTTACATTGATTTGACCAAGGTATAGAACTGAAGAGGCAATTGGGAAATAGCGTTGGTTCTTCGCGCCATTCGCAGTAAAGTAGCGCTACCCCTCAATAAGGAAATAAAGATAACAATGAACGCTCAATCATTTATCGACGCAGGATTGCATTACACTCCCCACAGTTTTACCGTTCCTCTGGATTACCAAAACGCGAGCAAAGGCACCATTGAAGTCTTCGCCCGTGCGGTTTGCCTAGTTGGCGAGGAAGAATCGACCAAACCTTGGTTGGTTTACTTTCAGGGCGGACCTGGCTTTCCCTCTCCGCGTCAAAACGGCAATAACGGCTGGGTAAAACGCGCGCTGCAAGAGTACCGAGTTTTGCTTCTCGACCAGCGCGGTACGGGCAACAGCAGCGTAATTAATCACCAGACGCTTGCTCACCTCACGCCAGAGCAACAAGCAGACTACTTGAGCCACTTCCGAGCGGATAACATCGTGCGCGACGCGGAATACATTCGTGAGCAATTTGGCGTCGAAAAATGGGCGATCTTAGGTCAAAGCTTTGGTGGTTTTTGCTCCCTCACCTATTTGTCTTTGTTCCCAGACAGCTTGCTACAAAGCTACATCACAGGTGGCGTGCCATCAGTCTCGCGTCATGCCGACGATGTGTATGAAGCCACTTTCAAACGCACCATGGAGAAAAACCAAGCGTTCTTCCAACAATTTCCCAATGCACAGCAACTTTGCCAAAACATTGCGAATCACTTGCTAGAAAATGAAGAGTACCTACCAAATGGTCAACGCTTCACGGTGGAACAATTTCAACAAATCGGCATCAACTTTGGTGTGAGTGATACTTTCTTACCAACTTACTATTGGCTAGAAAGCGCGTTGATTGAAGTGAACGGCAAACCACAACTTCGTTATGAGTTCTTAAACGATATGTTGGCGCAGCAAAACTTCCAAACCAACACGATCTACGCCATTTTACATGAATCGATTTACTGCCAAAGCTTCGCGTCGAATTGGAGTGCGCACCGCGTTCGCCAAACCCGATCAGAGTTTAATTATGAATCTGGCAAGCCATTTTACTTCACGGGGGAAATGGTCTTCCCATGGATGTTCGACCAATACGTTAACCTCAAGCCACTAAAAGACACCGCAGAAATATTGGCAGCGAAAGAAGATTGGACTGCGCTGTACGATCAAACACAACTGGCTCAGAACAAAGTGCCTGTCAGTTGCGCCGTTTACGCCGATGATATGTTTGTTGAAATGGATATCAGCCGAGAGACGCTCGCGTTAATACCAAACTCAAAAGCGTGGATCACCAATGAGTATGAGCACAACGGTTTACGTGCCGACGGTGAACGTATTCTCGACAGGCTCATAGCCATGGGCAAACAGACCGCAGCTACGTTGAAATAAGCACGGCAGACGTTAGAAAAACGCCTTTTCAGTATGTGGTGAAAAGGCGTTTGTTTTATAGCGGTTTATGAACAATGGCGATCAGTCATTCACTCTTTGTCCCTAAACCTTTATCCCTCACCACCTCATGTATAAAACTGCGACATGTCCTTTCCTTGTCAATGACTCCGGTGATTACTTGGTGCTTCTTGCGCCTAACTTTTTTGAAGGGCCCAAAACAGCATAAATTTAAACCAAAAGTATCGGCTCCAACCTACCTAACCCACTATAATTAATGCTTATAATTTGAACACATAGCGGCTTCACCTGCGGACATGCTCCCCCTATCAAAGACCGCCAGGCCCCGCCTACTCATAATATCCGTATAATTTGTCCGTATTTCCGACTAGTTTAGTCAGGTATACTTCGTGCCGCTAAAATTTTAAGGTCGTTGACCACCTGTATTTTTAAAGGAAACCTCATGAGTCAGTATGTAGTTTGTGCGCTGTACAAGTTTGTTGAGCTGAATAACTATCAAGAGCTACGCGAGCCATTACTTGCGTTGATGGAAAAACACCATATTCGCGGAACATTACTACTGGCAAGTGAAGGTATCAACGGTACTGTTGCATCTGATCGTGCAGGTATTGATACGCTACTGGAGTGGCTAAACAACGAACCTCGTTTGACTGGCACCGTATACAAAGAGTCGTATTCTGAGACCCAGCCATTCAATCGCACCAAAGTGAAACTGAAAAAAGAGATCGTAACATTAGGTGTTGAAGGTATAGACCCTCGCCACGTAGTGGGTACTTACGTGAAACCTCAAGAGTGGAACGATCTTATTGCTGATCCTGAAGTGTTTGTTGTCGATACACGTAATGATTACGAAATCGAGATCGGGACATTCAAAGGCGCTGTAAACCCAAATACTGAAACCTTTCGTGAATTCCCAGACTATGTAAAAGAAAACATGGACCCGGCAAAACACAAGAAAGTTGCGATGTTCTGTACCGGTGGTATCCGCTGCGAAAAATCAACGGCTTACATGAAAGAACAGGGCTTTGATGAGGTCTACCACCTAGAAGGCGGCATTCTTAAATATCTTGAAGAAGTTCCTCAAGAAGAGAGCATGTGGGAAGGCGATTGTTACGTATTTGACGGGCGTGTTGCAGTGAACCACCAGCTAGAAAAAGCAGATTACGATTTATGTAACGCTTGTCGTCTACCGATCACTGAAGAAGACAAACAGTCAGAATTGTTCGAGCAAGGCGTGAGCTGTCCAAAATGTCACGGCACACACTCAGAAGAACAAATTGCTCGATTCCGCGAGCGTGAAAAACAAATTGTTCTTGCAGAGCAGCGAGGCGAGCAGCATGTTGGTGGTGAAAGTGCCAAGCAAAGAGAAGCCCGACGTGCCGCTAAGTACGCGCAAAAAGAAGCGCAGCGTAAACAAGACTAAGCCTAACTCTCCTTATATTTAGCGAGCTGCCGTAAGGTGGCTCGCTTTTACTGCGCACCAATACTCTTTCAATACAATTTTGTATCCCTCACCAATACCTCTAGTTGATTGTCTCTTTTGCCTTCGGGTAGCCCCACCATTTCATCATAAGCACTTTGATGCACTAGAACCTGCTTATTTGCTTTGATATTCCTGCACTTCTTTTGCATCTCGATCAGGGAATGAGCCCTCAAAAAGATACCGTTGTCATCAGTGATAAATTGCGCTTCTCCATCAATCACAACAGATGCCTGATACAATGCGAGATCAAGCGAATGAATGACCAATTTGTCCACATAGAAGTATTTTTGTAACTTACTCAATGCTATTGCCATGTGTCACCTCCCTAAAAGTTATGTCTACGTTTTGTGGAATAAAACCGATCATTGGATGAGATTTCTTCGGTTTACTTGCGTACAACATCGGAAACAAAGAGGATTCCGATGCAAACAATCAATGTCGTGTGGTTAAAGCGAGATTTAAGGCTGACTGACCATCAACCACTAACTCAAGCATTATCAACAAAGCACCCAACTGTGCTTTTGTATATTGTTGAACCATTGCTATTGAACAACCCACACTATTCTGAGCGCCACTGGCGATTTGTTTGGCAATCACTGCAAGACATGGATGAAACGCTCAAAGCGTATGGGCATCGAATCACGGTGCTGTTTGACGATGCCTTAGCATGTTTCCAATCAATTCAAGCGCAATATCAAATCAACGCTGTTTTTTCTCACCAAGAAATAGGACTCAACTGCACCTTTGAACGAGACCGACAAGTTGCCGCTTGGCTGTATGAGCAGAACATCGACTGGTTTGAATTCGAACACGGTGCTGTAATCAGAGGTGCAATAAACCGGCAAGGTTGGGACAAACATTGGGACTCTGTCATGAGAGCCTCAATAAGCCCTATTGAGCTCCAAACCGACTTATTGCATTCATTGGATGCAGAAGCTCTCGGCTGTTCGTTTTCGCCACCATCATCCTGGCTATCAAAATGCAAAGGAATGCAAACGGGAGGAAGCCGGCTCGCTTGGAAAACACTAGAGGACTTTTTCCATCGTCGAGGTCGTGATTACTATCGAAGCATTTCTAGTCCCACAGCCTCACGCACAGCCTGTACTCGACTTTCTCCATATCTCGCTTGGGGTAACATATCTTTGCGTGAAGTGTATCAATACCTTTTGAAACACTGGCAAGTCGCTGGGTTTCGTCGCAGCTTAATTGCATTGTCTTCACGGCTTCATTGGCACTGTCACTTCATCCAAAAATTCGAATCGGAATACGACATGGAGTTTTACTGCGTTAATCGGGCTTACGAACCATTGATTAAACAAAGTAGTACTTTCGATGAAGAAAAGTTAGCAGCATGGAAATCCGGGCATACTGGCGTACCTTTGATTGATGCCTGCATGCGCTGTTTGCACCACACTGGTTACATTAACTTTCGCATGCGTGCCATGCTGGTTAGCTTTCTTACTCACCACATGAACATGGATTGGCGAGTAGGTGTAACGCATTTAGCGCAACTGTTTCTCGACTTTGAGCCTGGAATTCATTACCCACAATTCCAAATGCAAGCAGGAGTAACCGGGACTAACACAATCCGTATTTATAATCCGATCAAGCAAGCCCAAGAACATGATCCTAACGGTACGTTCATCTACAAGTGGGTACCTGAGTTACAAATGGTTCCTCCCCCTCTTTTATTCGAGCCCTGGACAATGACCCAGATGGAAGCTGTCATGTATCAATTGCAGCCAGATAGCCGTTACCTTGCACCTATTATCGCACCAGACAATGCAGCTAAGGCAGCAAGAGAGCGCTTATGGACGTGGCGGAAACGAGCCGATGTGAAACAAGAAGGCAGACGAATTCTTGCGCGACATGTTAGACCCTCAAAAGAAAGTAGGACGCGATGATCATCTTTCAATCACGATGCGTACAAATGCAAACACACTCCAGGGAACCCGTTGTACCCTCAACTAGTAAGGAACACATTATGTTCAAACGTATCTTAGTTATCGCGGCGACACTGATGGCGACATTATCTTTTATGCTTCCCGTTCAGGCTCATGAGCATGGCATGATGAAAGCCGATATTGTCGACGTTGCCGCTGAAAATGGCTCTTTCAATACGCTTGTTGCTGCGGTGAAAGCAGCGGGCCTGGTTGACACTCTCAAAGGGGAAGGCCCATTTACTGTTTTTGCACCAACGGATGACGCTTTTGCAAAACTGCCAGACGGCACAGTCGACATGCTCTTAATGCCGGAAAACAAAGACAAGTTAGTATCTGTTTTGACTTATCACGTCGTCCCAGGGAAAGTGATGGCTGCCGATGTTGTTAAGCTAGACAAAGCGACTACGGTTCAGGGGCAAGATGTGATGATTAAAACCATGGGCGATAAAGTCATGGTTAACGATGCAAATGTCATCGCAACCGATGTGAAAGCTAAAAACGGTGTCATTCACGTGATTGATACTGTCATAATGCCGAAATAACACCATCCAGAGGGCGGTACACTCCGCCCTTTAGACAGAACTTCTTCCACCCTTAGCACGATTCCTCTCCATTTATCCCCAACAAACCTCCACTCATTCTCCATGATTATTAATAAGATAAAAACAAAATTAAAATCAATATCTTGCAATACGATACTGCATAATATTGACGAGGTTAAGATATCGTTATCTTTCAATTTGAGAACAGGATTCCATGTCAGTGACGTTTACTTTTCCACATGTAAATTCTTAAGCTAAATTTTGGCTGCTCAATCACATTTCGGCAAACCATTCGAAAGGGTGGGACGCAAAGCTTCCGGTCTGTCAGCATTTAAAAATCTAAAAGAATGCTCATGATAGCGGGGTTACCATGACTCAGTGTTACAGAAGTCCAATTTCTGTAGCGTTGCTTTATGCTCAGCATGCGCCGGGGTGTGACATTAGTTTGTCAGTCATAACAGAGGACATGTGATGAAATCATTTCCAACCAAATCCGCACTCGCGTTAGCACTTGCAAGCATTAGCTCAGGTGCTGCGGCTCACGGTTATGTATCAGAAACCAATGGTGGTGTCGCTGCAAGTCGCTCGGCACTATGTAAGTATCCATCGCCAGATACTAACGAAAAAAATAATAACTGCGGTGCGATTCAATATGAACCGCAAAGCGTTGAAGGCCCTGATGGCTTTCCCGAAACAGGGCCTCGCGATGGTAAAATAGCGAGTGCCGAAACCGCTTTAGCAGCTGCCCTTGATGAGCAAACTGCCGACCGTTGGGTAAAACGCCCTATTCAAGCAGGTACACAAACTTTTGAATGGACATTTACCGCTAACCACGTGACGCGCGACTGGAAATATTACATCACCAAGCCTGATTGGAACCCAAACGCTTCACTATCACGAGACTCTTTTGATCTAACTCCTTTCTGTGTCGTCGACGGCAATATGGTTCAACCCCCGAAACAGGTAAGCCATCAATGTAATGTGCCTACTCGCGAGGGATACCATGTCATCCTGGCAGTATGGGATGTTGGCGACACTGCAGCCTCATTTTATAACGTGATCGATGTGAAATTTGATGGTGGCAGTCCCGTTATTCCAGATTGGAAGCAAGGCGGTCAAATTATTCCTACAATGGATTTAAATATTGGGGATTCGGTTTATACACGCGTATTTGATCAAGCAGGTGAAAACGTGGCGTATAGAACTGAACTAGAAATTACCGATGCAGCAATGGGCCAAGCGAAAAACTGGTCTTACGCACTCGCGACTAAGCTAAACCAAGAACAAGCAAAACTGCAAGCCG
Source organism: Vibrio sp. 1457 (assembly GCF_033340195.1). NCBI lineage: Bacteria > Pseudomonadati > Pseudomonadota > Gammaproteobacteria > Vibrionales > Vibrionaceae > Vibrio > Vibrio sp. 1457. Next base: position 78,467 of record NZ_JAWOWA010000006.1, on the reverse strand, counting down.
GGCAGTATGCAGAGGATAAATTCACTCCTGTTTATGGTACTAATCCGGTGTATCTGCAAGCAAATAGCGGCCTTGAGCGAGTAGAGATCGGCTATAACATTGAAACTCCTGTTCCAGAATACTCACTCACAGTAGATGGCTTAGCAGACGAGTATATCATTGAGTCAACACCGACAACGTTGGATCTGACACTAACTGCTGAAGGCGATTTAAATGCAGAACTCACCGTTTACAATCACCATCGCGAACCACTTGCAAGTTGGGCAAACGAAATGAAAGACGGCTCGGTAGAGGCGATATCGCTCGCTTTAAGTAAATCGGAGCCGGGTCACCATATGCTCGTAACACGTATTAAGGATAAAGATGGCAACTTGGTGGATCAGCAAACACTCGACTTTCACTTAAAAGAAGAGTCAGTTACTCCACCACCATCTGATGAGTACGATTTTGTCTTCCCTGAAGGACTATCTAGCTACACGGCGGGCACAAAAGTGCTTGCCAGCGACGGGGGCATTTATCAATGTAAACCTTTCCCATACTCTGGTTACTGTATGCAGTGGAAAGAAAGCGCAAACCATTACGAGCCTGGAATAGGTTCACACTGGGAGATGGCTTGGGATAAAGTCAACTAAATCACCCTTTGAACGTTATGCAAAAGAGTCTCACTATGAGGCTCTTTTATAATCAAACGCAAAAATGACAATTTTCCCGGTCTAAACCATGAACACCAGATAAACTAGTGAGATGCGCTCGCCCCTCAATCAGTCCCATTTCATACCCTTCTAGTAAAACGGATTGTCGCATTGATAAGCGCTGAACATGAAAATTATCTGGTGGGGCAATTACCCTAACATGTGTTCCTGGTGGAGGGTTACGAATAAACTCTAATGATTGATTATAGTTATCTGCACGTCTTAACATCGCATCCGCCATTTTGGGGTGCTCCGCAAACAGTTTCTTCATCAGCCATGTGGTCTTAACTGGCTTTTTGGCATAATTCAGCGGGTGAGAGAGTACTACGGTTATGTCGCGAGCCCCTCGACGATAAGCTTCACGCACTGGGATAGAATCAGCGACCCCACCATCGGTATAACAACCACCAGAAAAACAAGGGGTATGCTTGTAGGCAATCGGTAATGCTGTTGTCGCTTCAATCGCATGGTGAAAATTATCACGTGTCACGCGATAGTAATCTGCCTGCCCTGTATCTACATTTGTTGTCGCTGCGAGAAAAGGAACGCCATTAAACAGTTTATTTTCATCGACGGGATACAAGCGATTAGATTCTTCAAACAACCACTTCACATCGATGAGGTCCCCACCTTTAACGAAGCGAGTCGGGTCAAAAAAGCGTTTGCTTGTGGCCAGCTTAGTAATGACGTTAATACTGCGATGCGGGTAGTCGGTCAAATACCCAATCAAATTTGATGCACCAGCAGATACACCGATTGCAAAATCAAACGGTTTATAACTCTGCTCTAAAAACGCATCTAACACTCCGCTTGCGAAGACGCCTCGCATCGCGCCACCTTCTACTACAATTGCTTTTGTTGCCATATTTCCCCCATTCTCCTTGCCAAAAGAGTAATGAAATTCGTGCAATCACAACAATTGAATATTCTTATTATTGAAATAGGTGAAGTCTATTTATTTCTCTCTTAGAAAATGAAAACTAAAGTTCAAAAAATCCGTACCCGTTAGAAATGTAATTGCGGGCTTAACCAAGGTGGCAAGGTCTAAGAGAAATCTAGGAGAAAACCGTTTTATAGGCTTCGCCCGCGCCATCAATAAACATTTGAGTACCAATAACCGCTAGAATTAAGCCCATCATTTTAGTCACAACATTTAGAGCACTTGGTCCAACCGCTTTGACCAATTTGTCTCCAAACAAAAACAGTACATAGGTGATCACACAAAGGACAGCGAAAGAAACGATAGTAATAATGGTTTGATCGAAACCACCCGCTGTCGCAAAGTTCATCGCGGTAGCAATCGTTCCGGGCCCAGCTAATATTGGCATCGCCAATGGAGACACTGCAATACTCAATGCCGCCCGTTGCTGAGCTGGTGAATACGCCTTCTCTTTGGTTTTCTGATGCGTCGAATCACCTTGAAGCATGTTAAAACCTATCAAAAACACCAAAATACCGCCTGTTATTCGCAATGCATAAAGCGTGATACCAAACAAATCAAAAATTAACTTACCGGCAATAGAAAATATCGCGATGATAATAAATGCAATAAAGACTGAGCGGAGCGCAATGGAACGGATGGTTTCTTTATCTTCATCAGCAGTTAAACTCAAAAAGATGGGGATATTGGCGATAGGGTTCATGATGGCAAAGAAGCCCATAAACACCGTAACTGTATGAACAATGAGTTCTTTCATATTTTCCACTGCATTTAAATTATTGATTCTAAAAACAGTATATACGCTCTCAAACAGAACGAGTGGTGTAATCTCGAATCGTCTTCACACTTATGCGCCAAGCATTGTTTTTCTTTTGAGATAGTTTACCGACTCATCAAATGTCGCTAAGGTGAGTCTTCAGCCTTTAACGTAACAGGGGATGTTAAGTCACCATGAACAGCACGATTCAAACAATTCTCAATCACCGCTCAATTCGAAAATTCACCTCACAACCGATTGAGAGCGAACAATTAGATGCCATTCTTCAAGCCGGCCTTGCGGCGTCCTCATCAAGCATGTTGCAAGTCGTTTCAATTATCCGCGTGACCGACAAAGAAAAACGTACGCTATTAGCTCAATATGCCGGAAATCAAGGGTACGTTGAAAGCGCGGCTGAGTTTTTGGTGTTTTGCATTGATTACCAACGCCACGCCAGTATCAACCCAGATGTTCAAGCTGACTTTACCGAGTTAACGCTAATAGGCGCTGTAGACTCGGGCATCATGGCACAAAATTGCTTGCTTGCGGCGGAGTCGATGGGACTAGGAGGTGTGTATATTGGTGGTTTACGAAACAATGCCCAAAAAGTAGACAAATTATTAGGTTTACCTAAAAATACCGCCATTTTATTTGGTATGTGTCTTGGTCATCCAGATCAAACCCCTGAAGTAAAACCTCGCCTACCTAAGCATGTCGTGGTGCATGAGAATCAGTATCAAGACCTAAACTTGGATGATATTCAGACGTATGACCAAACTATGCAAAACTACTATGCAAACCGTTCGAGCAATCAAAAACAGAGTACTTGGTCGCAAGAAGTCACCAGTAAATTGGCTGGGGAATCACGTCCGCATATCCTGCCTTACTTAAACAGAAAAGGGCTCACTAAAAGGTGATGACTACAATACGATAGGATCAAAAAAGGCCTCTGAAGAGGCCTTTAGAATTTGTCAGCAAAAACTTGCTTAGTTACCGCCTGTCGCGCCAGTGCCTGGACCCGGTGGATCTTCAGGTTCAATTGGCTCACCGACTTCCGCATCTGGAATTTGTGGTACGTCAGGTTCGATATCTTCTAATGGAATCTCGTTATCGATAGCCTCTTGTACATCAGCAACAACTTTCTGAGTATCTTCAGCTTGAATCGTTACGTAGATAACGTCACCTGAATCATTCTCAGGATAATTTGGGTTCGCCGCGATTACATCTTCTGTGATTGCTTTTGCAGCAACAGCTACAGCTTCAGGCGAAGCTATTGGGTTCGCTTTGATGATATCTGATACAACGTTTGCTGTTGCAACTAGCTGAGTAGCAAGTGCGCTGTTACCACCCTCACTGCCAAGTCCTGCTACTACAGATTCTGTATCACGAAGGATTTCGTCAACTGTTTTACCACTTGCATTGATATCGATACCCAAATTCTCGAATACTTTTTCAGCGATATCAGAAGAGTATACTTCACCATCTTTTAAAGAGTTAGCAACCAAAGTCGTAAATGGAGAGCCTGTTACCAATGAATCCGCCTGGGCTAGGCCTTGAGGGATTTTGTAGTCAGATGTAATAGGTTTGCCATTTGACGCGTCTTTACTATCTTCTGTGTGCGTTAATACGAAAGCACAATCACCTGGCGCATTTACAACGTTGATATTTTCAAAACGCGCTTTACCAACCATACCTTCATAGTTTGTTGTATTTTCAATAGCGTCGTATGTCTCACCACCACATACTGCTTGAACTTTCATGCCGATAACAGCTGGGTCATAAGCCTGAACTGAGTATCTTTTTACCTCAGGATCGCTGTCACTACCACAACCTGCTAGTAGGACTGCTGCCACACTTGCCGTTAAAAGTTTGATTTTCAAAATTAGCTCCAATATTTGTTGTTATATCCGACCGCAACAGGAAGCATAACGGCAGTTGCATATAGTGTAAATAGGATGCATACAACTTTGGCATGAGTTTTTTCACATTCTTGCCTGTTTGCTTGTGCAAAATCATGCATTCATCTCATTAACGTTAAATAGACACAATTTTGTCATGTATTCGTCAGTATTTTTTCAAGTAACTTGTTGCCTTTATTGCAACCAGATGGATAATAGTTGACTATTTTTTGTGGGTCGGATTTTCACACCTTCATTAATGAAACTAAGAGCTCTAAGTCGCTAGCAGCCATTTGGAGTGTTTATTACACAAATAATTCTGAATGGACTCGCTTTCTAAAGGCTTAAAACTGCAGTAAATCATCAATATTGATGAAATGCAGTTCAATTAGAATGAATCAATTTCAGTCGGCAAACTTTCTTTCGGTAGTTATAAACCAATGAACACATTTAATAAATTTTTGGGGATATCAGTACTTCCTATCCTTCTTACAGGGTGTACTTTGCCTGGTAGCCACCTTTCGGTCAGTGACAAAACAGTCATGAGCACTGAATCGAGTGATATAGAGTCTCAGGTTACCGTTTATCCCTTAACTTTGGAGCGCGTAACGTCTTTAAATTCAGTGGACCCTTTTTCAAAACCAAACCCAGAGTTAGATATTGAAATCGCAAAATATGAATACGAAGTAGGACCTGGCGATATCCTAAATATCACTATTTGGGATCACCCAGAGCTAACGATCCCAGCGGGCTCATACCGAAGCTCAGCCGAAGCGGGTAACTGGGTGCATTCGGATGGCACGATCTTCTACCCTTACATAGGTGTCGTACATGTTGAAGGCAAAAACGTACGTCAGATTCGTGCAGACATTGCAAGCCGCCTTGCAAAATACATTGAGAGCCCACAGGTCGATGTAAGCGTTGCGGCATTTCGCTCTAAAAAGACTTATGTAACTGGCGAAGTTAACAAGCCAGGACAACAACCAATTACAAACATCCCCCTTACACTTCTAGATGCTGTGAATAGAGCTGGCGGACTGGCTGCCGAGGCTGATTGGCGTAATGCGACACTGACACGCAATGGCGTTGTTGAAAACGTCTCTTTGTATGCTCTGATGCAACAAGGCGATTTAACTCAAAACCGCCTTCTAAAGCCTGGCGATATTGTTCATATTCCTCGAAACGATGCGCAAAAAGTATTTGTTATGGGCGAGGTTAACGATCCGAAATTACTCAAAATTGATCGTAGCGGCATGAGCCTTACTGAGGCTCTTAGCAGCGTTGGTGGTATCAGTGAAATCTCCGCAGATGCTACCGGTGTGTTTGTCATCAGACGTTCAAAAGAAGAAGCTAAAATGGCGGACATTTATCAGCTAGATGTTTCTGACGCTTCTGCTTTGGTGATTGGTACTGAGTTTGATCTCAACCCTTACGACATAGTCTATGTGACGGCTGCACCTGTTAGTCGTTGGAATCGTGTGATTGCTCAGCTCGTTCCAACCATTTCCGGCTTTAATGAACTAACCGAAGGTGTACTACGAGTACGCACTTGGCCGTAAAACAACGTGCCGCAAGAAAATTATCTCTTGCGGCACGTAATCGATAGCTACTCAGCTCAATTGCGCAATATAAAGAAGCCAGCAATTCAGTTGAGATCATAAGCATACAACTTAAAGTAGGGTAAGCATTTGTTTTCTAATATTCTTGTCGTCTGTGTCGGTAATATTTGCCGCTCTCCAACAGGAGAGCGGCTTTTGCAGTCTTTACTACCAAACAAACATGTCGCATCAGCAGGAATCGCAGTAGATAAGAGCCATCTAACGGGAAAAGCTGCTGACGAGATGGCAACCACTATCGCGAACGAACATGGCGTAAGCTTAGATGGACACGAAGCACGACAATTAACACCTGAGCTTTGCGCTCAATACGATCTGATATTGGTTATGGAAAAAGGTCATTTAGAAGCCTTAACCAAAATCGCTCCTGAGGCACGAGGTAAAACGATGCTGTTTGGACAGTGGATAAATGAAAAAAGCATCCCTGATCCATACAGACAAAGTAGAGAAGCTTTCGAACATGCATATACGCTTATAGAAAAAGCAGCAAAAGCGTGGTCTCAAAAACTATAAGCCGCAAGGCTAAATAAACGCCAATGGCAAGGTATTTAAGAAGTTAAAGTAATGACAACACAAACTATTAAGCAATCACGTCAAGCCGACGATGAGATCGATTTGGGAAAGTTATTTGGGATCATTCTCGATGCCAAATGGCTCATTCTATGTACCGTAGTCCTATTTTCAATTATAGGCGTCGGCGTTGCCATTCTATCAACACCTATCTATAAAGCTGACGCTCTTATCCAAATCGAAAGTAAGAGTTCAGGTGGTATTTCAGCGATGGTTGGTGATATGGGAGAGCTGTTTTCAGCAGAATCATCAGCGACAACAGAAATAGAGATCATCAAATCTCGTATGATCTTGGGCGGTACTGTTGATAAGTTCAACTTAACGACTGTCGTTTCTCCAAACTACATGCCAATTATTGGTAAAGGCCTGGCTCGACTACAAGGTGAGCAAATCAGTCTGAGCGTTTCACGATTTAATGCTCCTTCTTACGCAGTTGGCGTTCCTTTAACTCTTGAAGTTATTGATTCTGAAAAACAGACGTTCAGGCTCTTAGAAGATGACAATAACGTCATTCTAGAAGGTAAAGTTGGTGAACTGCTTGAGAAGAATGGATACCAGTTTTTGGCGACTGAACTTGTGGCTCAAACTGGTGACTCATTCACGGTTAGCAAAATCAGTAAATTAGATGCAATTAATAAACTTCAAGAAAACTTATCGATTAGCGAACGTGGTAAGCAAACCGGGATTATATCTTTAAGCTTCTCTGGTGAAGACCGCGCTAAGATTCAAGATATCTTGAACGACATTAGCCAAAACTACTTCTTACAAAACGTTCAAAGAAATTCTGCGGAGGCAGAGCAAAGCCTCGAGTTCTTGAAAGGTCACCTCCCAGACATCAAAACAAAACTGACCGCTTCTGAAGACGTTTTAAATCGATTCCGTCAAGAAAATGAATCTATCGACTTGGGCCTTGAAGCTCAGTCAACGCTGAAAGTAATGGTTGAGTTAGAAGCACAGCTAAATGAGCTTACATTCAAAGAAAGTGAGATCAGCCAACGCTTCACACAGGATCACCCAGCTTATAAGTCGCTACTTGATAAACGTGAAACACTACTAAAAGAGAAAGAACGTCTTAATAAACAAGTTCAAAAGTTACCGAAAACACAGCGTGAAGTTCTACGTATGACACGCGATGTAGAAGTAAACCAACAAATCTACATCCAACTATTGAACAAGGTTCAAGAGCTCAACATTATTAAAGCCGGAACAGTTGGCAACGTTCGAATCTTAGATAACGCTCAATCTTTCTCTAAGCCAATCAAGCCGAAAAAAGCGCTTATTGTTGTGCTAGCAACACTGCTTGGCGGTATGGCAGGCGTGGCTTTCGTATTAATTCGTGCAGCATTCCACCGTGGTGTGGAAACACCAGATCAAATTGAACAGATTGGCATGCCAGTTTACGCAAGCGTTCCAAAATCTATTCAACAACTGGAATTTGCAAACAAGCTTAAGCGCAACAAAGGCAGCAACAATGAGCTAGTCCTTCTAGCGGAAGCTAACCCAGCCGATCTTTCCATTGAGGCTCTACGTAGTCTTCGCACTAGCTTGCACTTTGCAATGATGGAAGCGAAGAATAACGTTCTTATGATTTCAGGTCCTGCACCATCTATCGGCAAAACATTTGTATCGACCAACTTTGCGGCCGTCGCTGCGAAAACCGGTCAGAAAGTGCTGCTTATTGATGCGGATATGCGTAAAGGTTATTTGCAGCAATGCTTCGGTCTACGTTGGGACAACGGTCTTTCTGATTACTTGAGCGGTAAGACATCCCTTAGCAACATCATTAAATCTACATCCATTGATAATTTAGATGTTGTGACTCGCGGCCAAGTACCACCAAATCCGTCAGAACTTCTTATGCACCCTCGCTTCAAGAGCTTTGTTGACGAGATGTCTGCACAATACGATCTAGTCATCATCGATACGCCGCCTGTACTCGCAGTTACCGACCCAAGCATTGTTGGCGCGCTTGCAGGAACAACTCTGATGGTCGCTCGTTTTGATCAAACGACTTTGAAGGAGATTGAAGTCGCGCAAGGTCGCTTCGAGCAATCAGGCGTTGAAGTTAAAGGTGTGATTCTCAATGCGGTTGAGAAAAAAGCATCTAACTCATACGGCTATGGATACGGCTACTATAACTACGCGTACAAAAGCGAATCATAAATTGAATTTAGATCGCTAATTAAACCAAATATGACAAAGCCCTGCTAGAAACAGCAGGGCTTTTTCTATTGCACTCTTAATTGCTTGTACGTAATCAAACTAAGCAAGACAAAGAATATTGGGTCACTCCAACCAAAACCGACAAATACTCCGATAATGCCGGCATAGGTAGTAATCACTGCCCCTAATCCATTAGTAATCAATAATGCTTTAAACAGCTGTTTCGCAGTATGCCCTGATTCCACATTACGTAACATCAAACTCACCGCAGCGATTCCACCTAAGAAGATCGAAGTATGCTGCGATAAAAACAGCGCGTACTGGTCGTTAATTTGTACTCCATACATCGGCCACATTATGGTGGGTACAAAAAAAACAACGCAAAAGCGAATACCGTATATACGACACCATGAACGGTTAGAAAAGTGCGGTTGGTCATCATCTCCTTATCCTCTAATAGGCCCTTGATTGAGCGTCGTTAACGGCACATTGATATCGAAAATTTGACCTCGTACTTCGACTACGCCCATTTTTCGTAAGCGTGCGGCATGCATTTCGAGATAAGCTTGCGCCGTGTCTTCATCTTCAAAAAGATAGATACCACCACCGAGTTTGTCTTTTTCGCTTTCCGTCCAGATTTTCCAAACCATGCCCGGCTCTTGGTTAATCGACTTAGCTAAGTCGACCAGAGCATTCGACATCTCGTCACCAAACGGACCATGAAATTCAAAATCAACTTGCAATAATTTCGCCATCTTGAGTCTCCTCGTCTTATTGACTCGTTTTCGATGACAAGATTATTACCTTTATAAAACTGACAAAAAAGTTCATAATTTTGCCATTAACTGTCTAAAAAATTGACTCATGAGACTAAAAACGACCTTAGAACAATGGCAAACACTACAAGCGATTGATCAAGAAGGCAGTATTCAATCCGCAGCTTTACTGCTCAACAAGAGCCATACCACATTGATCTACTCGGTGAGGAAGTTAGAAGACCAACTTGGTATTCAACTTATCGAAGTACGAGGGCGCAAAGCGGGTTTGACAGAGCACGGCAAAACCATACTGCGTCGTGCACAATCCATGCTTGAACAAGCGCGGGAACTAGAAGTCATCAGCGAGCAGTTAAAAAGTGGGGTGGAATCTCAAATCACGGTCGCAGTAGATCATCTTTGTGACCCTTGTTGGCTTTATGCACCACTCAGTCAATTTTTGGAGGACAACAACACGACCTCCGTTCAAGTGGTTGAAACGTCACTGAGCAAAACAACCGAAATGGTCGTAAATGAGCTCGCTGACATCGCAATCATCAACTTACCGATAACCAACTACCCTGCCGAAGCATTTGGCGTAACAACCATGCTGCCTGTAATCGCAGCACACCATCCACTCGCTGAAAAGCCGCATGTTTCCATCGACGATTTTGCAACCACCAGCCAAATTGTTATCCGTGACTTAGGTGATGCAGACAAAACGAAAAGAGATGTGGGTTGGTTACGCGCACGTCAGCGTATTACCGTCGATAACTTCGACCACGCTTTTCACGCCATAGAGCAAGGCGCTGGATTTTGTCGGCTACCAGCGCACTTAGTCGCAGCCCGCAAGAGCGATAAAATTAAAGTATTGGAGATCGAACAATCCCATCAATATCAAGTTGCGCTGCACCTCACTTTACCCAAAGGAGCCAAAAGTGGTCCTGCTACTCAAGCGCTTTATCGTACTTTACTCAAAAGTGTAGAAACTCGAGCCTAGCGACAGTGGTATTGAGTTGAATCGCTAGTGTTATCGCCTATTGATTCTCCCTAAACATAGAGAAACGGCCATTTTGTGACGCTACACTCTCACAAAAGGTTGCACGAAGGATAGCGACCACCTACTATCACTCTGCTCATGCCTAAAGCACCCAACACTCGCGGAAAGAACTCGGTTCACGGCAATATCCTCACCTGCTTGGTTTAGCAGGCACAATCTGTTTTTACCTTCTTTTTAGCTTCTATATAGGCGAGTGTGGAAGAAATAAGAAAGGTGAAATATGAACTCTACAAATAGCTTCTCGATCAATATCAATCAGCAAAAATCCATTGCTAAAAAAAGGCTCAAAGCTATCCGCCTATACGATGACGCCACGTTGGAGTTAGTTAAGCGATTTCACTCCAAACCAGAATCTTTGGCTCCCAATACAATTCAATTGGCTGACGTTCAACATGCACTCGCAAGAGAACTGGGCTTATCCAGTTGGAGTAAACTAAAAGTTCATGTCGAAGAGCTAGAAGCGCACAAACGAGCCATCAAAGAACAAAAACCGCCCCTAGATGCAAAAGTAAAAACGCTACACGTTCGTTGTGGCCACGACATTCAACAACAACTTAAAGCCAGCGGATTTGAAGGGGCATTTTTAGCCCTGATCGATCCGCTTTGTATTGGCCCCATACCAGCAACACCACAGAACTTCCTTGCCATTCGTGCCCAATATGTCGTAGAGACTCTGCTGCCTGTGATGAAGCGTGAAGACTCGGTTCAAGATATAGTCACATTGGAACAATCAAACCTCGATCTGTTGCAAAGTGATGTATTTGAACGAATCGTCTTTTGGGTCGAACATGACAGTTATGATCAATTGATGCTAATTCGTGCTCTAACACAGTTAGAGAATGTAGAGAATAAAGTGATAGAGGTCATTGAGTTGAACCAGTTCCCGGGCACTGAACGATTCATCGGCTTTGGGCAGTTGCCTGAAGAAGCTATTCGTTCTTGTTGGCGATACCGTAAACCTGTGACAGCAAAATTATTCAGTCAGGCTAAACGGTGTTGGCACGCTATTACATCACCGACACCTATTTCCATAGTTAATTTGATTCAGCAACATAACCTGGATTGCTTGCCCAATATATTCAACGTGCTTAAACGCCATTTGCAAGAGTTACCTAATTCACAAACTGGATTGAGCTTGACACAACACCTCGCGCTAAAGGTCTTGAGCTCGCAAAATCGTTCAATTCCCATCAAAGATTGGTTTGAGCAATATCAACAACTAGAACCTCTTCCTTACCTAGGAGACGTGATGTTTTACGCGTTACTCCTCCCTCTAGCACAGTGTCAAACACCTTTGATCACGATTGAGTCACGTGAAAGGCACTGGTGGGAACAAAGCGTCCGTATCACTGAGGCTGGCAAGCAGTGTTTGGAGGGTTTAATACGAGCGAAACAATGCTATTGGGTTGGAGGGATTAAAAATACCAGTCAAAGTTATTGGAGCTGGGATCACCTCCAACTAACTACACTTGCCAACCATTATTGAGTTGACAAATATGAAAGCATAAAAGGTTCGTTGGCTCTGATGAACACTCAATACTAAAGTATCGCTAAAGAAGCGACCGCTAGTCTGAATACAACTTAAATAGTTATGCAGAAATGCATCCACTCAAAGAGAGTATGCACTCTATCTCTTATTAAAATTTATTGTAAATCCTCTTTGTTATCGGTTGTATATTCGATAAAAGTGTTAAAATACAAACTTTTCATCCGGCCAATTAGTTAATATTTGGTTAAAATCCCATTTTTATTAGTGATAAAGTTCACATCTATTAACCATTTAGAGGATTATTCTTTCGTATTTTCTCACTCCGCTGCTAATCTGCTCGCCGCTTTGAAGTGAACTCAAGGTGCATAACTATAAGGAGTGTTCTCATGAATACCAAGAAACCGATGTCGCTTACCAGCCGCGTAATTTTAGGTATGGTTGCGGGTATCTTGACAGGATTTGCAATTCGCACACTTTTTGCCGACAACGGATTTGTCGACGCATACATTGTTAATGGATTATTCGAAGTTGGTGGACAGATCTTCGTTGCCAGCTTAAAAATGCTTGTTGTACCGCTAGTATTTGTTTCGTTAGTTTGTGGTACTAGCTCTCTCAAAGACCTCTCTACACTGGGTCGCATGGGCGGTAAAACCCTCGCTTTCTACGTTACGACAACGGCTATCGCGATTACGCTTGCTCTAACTATGGGTACTCTGTTCCAGCCAGGTGCTGGCGCTGACCTAACCGCAGCAAGTTCATTCAAATCAGCAGAAGCACCATCTTTGGGTCAGGTGATCATCGATATGTTCCCAACCAACCCTATCAGTGCGATGGCTGAAGGTAAAACCCTGCAAGTTATTGTGTTCGCGGTACTATTTGGTATCGCGATCAGCGCAGCAGGCAAACCTGGTGAACGTATTGCAGCGTTCTTCGCTGATCTGAATGAAGTGATCATGAAACTGGTCGCGATTTTGATGAACTTGGCGCCTTATGGTGTGTTCTTCTTAATGGCGAAGCTATTTACTGGTCTTGGTCTGGGCGCAATCGTCAATCTGGCAGAGTACTTCTTAGTACTGGCGGGGACGCTTGTCCTGCACGGCCTAGTCACTTACAGCTTAATGTTAAAAGGTTTCACTGGTCTAAATCCAATTACGTTCCTGCGTAAGATGGAAGACGCGATCATGTTTGCTTTCTCGACCGCATCATCAAACGCGACGATTCCAGTGACAATGGAAACAGCAAAGCACCGCATGGGTGTTGAGAACCGTGTATCATCGTTCACAGTACCGCTTGGTGCAACCGTGAACATGGACGGTACGGCGATCATGCAGGGCGTAGCAACTGCGTTTATTGCTCAAGCTTTCAATATTGATTTAACTATGGGCGATTACCTAATGGTTATCATGACGGCAACTCTGGCGTCTATCGGTACCGCAGGTGTTCCTGGTGTGGGTCTTGTCATGCTTGCTATGGTATTGAACCAAGTTGGTCTGCCGCTTGAAGGTATCGCGCTCATCATGGGTGTTGACCGTCTACTTGATATGATTCGTACCGCAGTTAACATCACCGGTGACAGCGCAGTGACTATCATTGTTGCTAAATCGGAAGGCGCACTGGATGAAACTCGCTTCAACGATCCAAAAGCTGGGGTCGCAGAAGAAGAAGTGCATCTAAAACGCGCGGAAGCTTAAACCCTTCCAAACTCAATTATCCTGTCTAAATGAAAGCCCCGATGGAAACATCGGGGCTTTTGTTTTATCTGGAATCTACAGCATAGGTCATAGCCGCCCTACTCCGTCATCGAACTCAGCTTTTCTCTCGCTTGTTCTTCATGCTCGTCGGTGATGGCATTACCGACCGAGTTCGCCGCTAGGGTCAGTGCAGCCATGTCATCGGTAAAGCCGACACCAGCTAGTACGTCTGGCACCATATCTGTTGGTAGGACGAAGTAAGCCAGCGCGCCACCTAAAATAGCCTTGTGGCGAACAGAGGTGTTGGAATCTGCCATCGCGAGCCATGATTTTATGCCCATTACGGCAATTTCTTCACCCGCTTTCTTAACCGACCCTTTTATTTTTCGCCAGAATGTTTTCTCATCTGGCGCTTGCATCGTTTGATCTTTGGCGTCTTTCGGCGCCGATTTTACAGACATTGTTGTGGTCATCGTTGCCTCCGAAATTTATGACTATGTCCAACATATTAATAAATCGAACCTGAACGCAAGATTAATAACAAGAAATGATAGTAAAGTGAAACACAGATAGAAAAATCCCCAAACCGAAGTCCGGGGATTATTGCTTTGGAAGCAAAAAGTCTTGGAAATCAAAAGTCTTAGAAACCAACAGCTTTGGGAGCCAAGCTTTAGAAGCAGAATGCCTTATTGAACAATCTTCTCCAGTACACGTATCAACATTTTGATACTTGGTTCAATAGACTCAAGCAACAAGTACTCTTGATCGCTGTGGAAGCCCGCACCGATAGGTCCTAGACCATCCAAAGTTGGAACACCAAGAATCGCCGTGTTGTTTGCATCAGAGCCACCACCTACTTCTTTCCAGTTGATGTCGATCGCCAGTTCACTTGCGGCTTCTTCAACTAGCATCATCAGGCTTTCTGTTTGTGGGCTTGGCACCATAGAAGGCTTATAAGCTTCACGAACCAACTCAATTCTCACGCCATCAACGAATGGTGTTTCCAGCATGCCATTTAGCTTGCTATCGACATCATCGTATTCTTCGTTGCTCCAGAAACGCACATCCACGATCGCTTCCGCGTGCTCAGGGACGATGTTCGCACCGTTGCCGCCAGAAACAATGCCGACGTTCAGCGTAGTACCAGATTCAAAGTTGGTCATTGCATTGACAGCCAGAATCCAATTCGCCATCTCAGTGATTGCGCTGCGGCCGTTTTCTGGCTCGTTACCTGCGTGAGCAGCAACGCCATTAAAGGTCATTTTGTAGCGAGCCATGCCTTTGCGCGCTTTCACTAAACCACCGTCTGCACGTGCTGCTTCTGCAACCAGCACATTCTTAGCGTTTTTCGCAACTGATTGAATCCAATCCACAGAGTCCAGAGAGCCCGTCTCTTCATCTGGGTTCATGCAGATAGCGATAGACAACTTATCCAACACCGCTTGGTCTAGATTGCGCATCGCGTATACGATGTTCAGCAAGCCAGATTTCATGTCCGAGACTCCCGGACCGTAGGCTTTCTCTGCATCTTGAGACATTGGACGAAGCTCAGCAGTACCCACAGGGAACACGGTATCCATGTGACCAATCAGCATTACGTCGATTTGCTCAGCTTCCGGCTTGTTTCGAACTTCAAGACCGACGCCCGCTCTGCCACAGTCGATGCGTTTTACGCTCCAACCTGACATCGCTTGGTACTTCTCTTCAAATTGAGAAGCGATAAACTCGATACCATCAGTCGTGTAAGTGCCACAATCCACATTAATCAGCGGACGTAGCTCTTCTAGATATTCATTTAGAGAGAATTGCATGACTCACTCCTAGACAAACAGATTCATCACCAGCATTGCGCCAAATGCGTTCAATACTGAGATTGCAATCATAACTGGGATGTAACGACCTTCAGTACCGATTGGCCCCATGATACGACCCATGTACTGAACTTGAGAGCCCATTAGGTAGATAGCAGGTGCAAGAATCGCAATGTGCGTGCCGTTAAGGATACCTTGGTCAAACAGCGTGATAACCACACCCACTGCGCCACCCATCGACATCCAAGCACCGATCAATACCGCTGCAGCTTCACCCGGAAGACCAAACACCGCCATGATTGGAGAGAACACCGTGCCCATCAGATCCAGCGCGCCAGTGATTTGTAGCGCCTTGATGATAACAAATGCCATCAATACGTTAGGCACCGTAGAGGTAGTCGCAATCACCCAACCTTTCTTAGCACCTTCGACGAAGATATCCGTCACCATTGGTTTTTTCGCTTTAACGTCACCCATTATGCCGTCTCCTCTTTTAAGTTCTCTGATTTGTTTTGGTCTTGCTTGTCTTCTTTACCTTCCGTCATGTTCAGGTAGATACGGAACAGGTTCGCGCCGATGATCTTAAATGCGAACATCACCACAACTGCTAAACCAATAGAAGACGTTACTGCTAGAGAGCCGTCAGCCATCGTCAGTGTGAACAGCACAGCACCCGATGAGAAGAAGTTCACGATGGTTGCACCTGCAGTGAACTGGAACATGGTAAATACGTCCGTTTCACGCTTAGTTAGGTGACCTTCATCTTTTAGCTGACGCGTCATTGCCGCACCTGCATCGGTACTTTGTAGAGAAGCAATTAAAGCCAGACCAGAGTTACCAGGGATGCCCATTAGAGGACATAGAAGAGGAGTAAGAAGCTTACGAGCTGCTTCAAGTGCACCGTAGTGCTCAAGTACGTTGATCATACCTAAGGCGAACATAACAGTTGGAATCAAAGTAAGTGCGAAAATGAAACCGTCGCGAGCACCGCTACCACCAGTACCACGGAAAGATGTGGTCGCAGCTTGTACCTCGCCATCCGCACCTTCCGTTACGCCGTAAGCCACTTTACCGAAAGAGCCATTAAGCGTTGTAAAGTCGAATACACCGTACCATTCGTTGGATTGCATCAGACCAGAAAAGAACACAACCGCAAACGCCAGAGCAACGTAGCACCCCAGTGTAACTTTACGCTCAGTTTGAACAGGAATTTTCATAACATTACCTACACATGTGGAACTTAACACATATGTTCACCTGAATAATGTGCTAGAGAGATGATCAAAATCAATCCATTTACCGAACAATCATGTCACTCAATTATGAAGTTTTATTTTATGATTTGAATCACATTTAAAAGATAATAAATATTTATGACCAAGATAAGGTAGATTTATCTAACTATCAGCAAATCTCATCCATTAACAAAACAAGCCAAAATTATGAACAAGTTTGTTATTAGCCACACCTTCGACGTGCTTCATGGTTTGTTGCTTATTTGAGATTTCTTGACCAAAAATTAACAAAAGTTCCGTGTAATTTATTTTAGGGTGGTTCGGTCATTACTTAGAGACTTACTCAGGGTTTGCCTTTTGCTTCGATCACAATCCAACATCGCTCGATGGACACTCGCCCTTGTGGCTTGGGTTATCGTGATCTGTTTAAGTAAAAATGCTGGCTTCTACCAATCTTGCCCTCTGATTGGCGCGCAAGTGACACCTGAGCACGCCACTGCGCAGCAACAAAAGAGCGAGAAAGGGCTGACTAAGCAGTGTGAACTGTCTGAAAAGCTGATTCAGGTTTCACAAAACCATCTCGACAGCTTCATTGTGCCCTTATTCCTATTTGCGTTTGTCTTGCTGTCTATCACTAGCACCGAGCGTAATGCTTTCCGCCATCATACCGAGCCGATACCCGACAAATATCGGGTGCACCTCAAGCTATGTGTGTTTAGAGAATAAAACCCGATTGCTATTCATCCCCAAATCAATTGTTTTATTTTTAATCACTTCGCGACAAAAACCGCGAAGAAAGAGAGTTTTAGGAAATATCATGAAATTCACACGCACACTATTAACTGTGGTTATCGCGCTGGTACCTCTATTTTCACACGCAGCAGAAAAAACATCAGAAGAGAAGCTGCAAGAAATTACTCAACTGCTGAAAGAAAACCCGCAGATCCTCGATTCACTGCATCAAAACCTGCAAGACTACGTCGCTTATCAAAAGACGTTTAACGCGACTTTGGATGAAGCGCGCGCCTATCTTAACGATGGCAAGCACTCTTACTTCGGTGCGGAGAACCCAGAACTGACGATCATCAACGTGACCGATTACAGCTGTCCTTTCTGTAAGCGTCTTGAAGGTGAGTTAGTGAAGGTAGAGAAAGAATACCCGCAGGTAAAAGTGCTGAACATGACGGTATCGTTCAAAGAACAGTACGAGAAGAACGGTTACAACTCGGCAAGTTACGCATTGAACGTATGGCAGAACCAACATGACAAGTACAAAGAAGTACACGACTTGTTGGTGAAGAAGCCGGGTCCACATGATGCTAGTTCACTACAAAAAATCGCTAAGAAGACTGGCACAGAAGCACAGCTTGTCGACGACAAAGAGACCAAAGCGTTGTTGGATAAAAACTACGAGTACTTCACTCGCTTAGGTCTACGAGGCACACCAGCGATCATCATTAATGATCAAGTCATTCCGGGTTATGTACCTTTCGAGGAGCTTGAGAAAGTCATCGACCAAGAGCTAAAGAAATAACTATCGAAATCGATAGCTCTTGAAATAGATAAGTAACCATCGAAAACAACAAAGCCCTTCCCTGAGAACTCAAGGAAGGGCTTTTTCTATCTAGGCTTAAAACGAAGTTCTAACTACTTTTCGCGACCCACAAACGCCACAACGACTTTGTCATTGCCAAGCGAGCGAGAGAACACATACGCACCTTCTTGTTCAATCACTTGATGTTGACCTGCACCAATCGCTGGGTGCGCTTTACGGAACTGACCAAGGGTTTGCCAGTGTTTGAGTAGCGCTTGCTTCTCATCCGATAGCTTCCACACCATGTCAGAACGTGTGCCTTGGTGGAAATCATCCGCGTAAGGACCAATGTTACGACCAATTTCATCACCATAATAAACCTGAACAGCACCAGGACTCAGAAGCAGTGCATTCGCGGCGTTACGCTGCATACCGTAATCTTTGAAGCGAGAGAAGAACAGCTCGGTATCGTGAGAAGACATGTAGCTCACAGGGTTAAAGTCTTTCTCATTGGCGATAGTATCTGCGTAACTTTGGTAAGTGTCTGCCATTTGGCTGAAACACGCCGCGCCTTTGTCTAACTTCTTCTGCATGTCGAAGTTAATCAACGCGTCAAAGCCATCGTCAAAGTAAGGGCTGCGATAAGCGGTATGTCCCCATACTTCACCCATCATCCAGAATGGCTGACCTGACTTACCGTTCTCTTTACGCCATTGCTCAAGGCTGCTTGATGCCTCTTCTTTCAAGCGTTTCCACACATCGCCTTCAACGTGCTTCACCGTGTCGACACGGTAACCATCAATACCAAAGCGTTTCACCCAATCAGTTTGCCACTCAATTAGGTAGTCCGAGACGGTGTAATTATCACGCGCCTCAACGCGAGTGCCAGGGTTATCCAATAGCCATTGAGCTGGCTTCACGGCTTTGTCTGATTCAGTGATAAAGTCAGGCAAACCCGCCAATGACATGGTGATATCACTGCTGCCCGGAGCTGGGTATCCCGGTAGACCTGTTCTTATCCAGTCACCGCCCCACCATTTCGCCCAGTTTGGACTCTGGTAATCAATATTCTGGTGGTAGCTATGCCAATTTTCACCCGCTTTTGGTTGCCAATCCCCCCACTTCTTAGGTAGTTCAGCGTTTGGTTTTAACTCCTCAATACCATCAAATTGCAAATCGGCTAACGTTGAGTAACCGGTGTGGTTGATTACTGCGTCCATCAATACTTTAAGGCCACGTTTGTGTGCCTCTTCCACCAGCTTTTTCAGGTCATCTTCGTTACCGAAGTTCTCATCAATCTTGGTGAAATCACGCGTCCAGTAACCGTGGTAAGCGTAAAATGGGAATGAGCCGCTATCGCCGCCGCCCACAAAACCATGCACTTGCTCAACGATTGGCGACAGCCAAATTGCATCTGTACCTAGGCTCTTGATGTAATCTAGCTTTTCGATCACGCCTTTTAGGTCACCACCGTGGAAGGTACCAATCTCTTCTTTGCCGTCTTTCTTGCGCCCATAGCTGTTATCATTGCTGGTATCGGCATTGTTAAAACGGTCGACCATCACGAAGTAAATGTTGGCATTACGGTAATCAAACGGTACTGCTTCTTTGGTTTTCTTCACTGGCTCTAGTAGCACCAAACCGCCGGAATCTTTGCTTGGTGTCAGCGATACTTGCTGATCTTTTACTTCGACCATTTGACCAGAATAGGCATCACGCAACTTGGTGCCATCGGGGAAACTGTCACCCAGCGCGATGGTGACTTCGCCGCCTTGGTAAACCTCACATTGCACTTGTGGGATTGGGCGTTTGAATTCTGTCTTGGCAGCTTTCTTAGGTTCACGCTTGAAGCGTAGAGTTTTGGCTTCCGCATCAAAAGCAAAAGAGTAATCGCCAGTAAAACGGATTTTTAACGGCAGTTCTGTTGGTTTTCCGCAGTTCAGCGCGATAGGTTTGTTGAATTTGACCTTCTGACCATCAGGCGCGACACAGTCGCCTTCAACACCCGTGATTTTGAGCGTGTATCCGTCTTTGGTTAAGGGCACAACCAAAGGTTGCTCTGCACTTAAAGGAAAGTCACGGCTGTTGGTCGTGGTAGAAATGGTGATGTTTGGCTCGGCGATGGCACTTGCCGATGCAAGCAATAAGGTCGTCGTAATCAGATTCAGTTTCATCGTTCAGTCCATTGGTTGCGCATAGGCGCAGTATTCGTGTTGTAGTTTTATTCACACTAATAGTAAATGGATGAAAAACTGAGCACATCATTCTGAAAAGCTACGCCCTAAAGCTTGTGACGCTTCACATTTTGCTTTTATGGGGGCGTAGTTCTACTTATGAGCAGGGTAAAAAGGAGTTTAAAGCTGAACGCTACCAAGGTTACGCATTTGTCTCATCGCCCAATTGACGCGGCTGATGGTGTAAGAAGTCTGAGGGTAAACTTTGATGCGATACGGATTTGGCAGCACCACCGCAAGCCTTGCTGCTTGGCGTGTTGAAAGTTGTTTAGCAGGAATACCAAAGTAGTTTTGCGCAGCGGCTTCCGCGCCATAAATACCTGGACCAAACTCCACCACATTCAAATACACTTCAAGAATGCGTTTTTTACTCCACATTGCTTCCATCAGCAGAGCAAAATAAAGCTCATACGCTTTGCGCACATAAGAGTGTGAAGGAAACAGAAACACGTTCTTTGCAGTTTGCTGAGTAATCGTGCTCGCACCGCGAGAGGGACCGTTCTCGCCAGACTCTGAGATCACTTTAAACAAGGAATCAAAATCCACTCCGTAATGGGTCGGGAACTTTTGATCTTCTGTCGCAATCACGGCCAGTTGAATGTGTTTAGAAATATCACTCAAAGGCACCCATTCATTTTGACTCTCTTCAGGAAATCCTTCAGGAGGAGAAATTATGCGGCTGATCTTCCATCCCCAAATTGGTGGATCGATGTATTTCACTATGCCAACGAGCATCACTGGTAAAAGCAAAAGCACCAATAAGATATTGAACAGAAGGGATTTAATCTTTCTCAAAGTCCGACCTAGCCTGATTTCATAAAACAATATGATGCAAGTATAGAGTATGCAGTCTGTTTATCGTTAGTGAAAACTTGGTTAAAAAAAAGCCCGATTTACAATGTAAAACGGGCTTAGAATTTGATTAGACTAAATTATTTGTGCAGCTTGTAGAACACGGTTGAAAGTGGAGGCAAACGAAGCTCAAGTGATTGAGGCAGTGATTCACTTTCGACTTGTTCCGTTTTCACACTGGTCAGCACTTTAAAATCGCTTCCGCCGTATTTGCTGTCGTCCGTGTTCAGCAGCAGTTCGTATTGACCTGCATTTGGAACACCTAAACGGAAACGCTCGTGTGGTACGGGCGTAAAGTTGGTGATGATGAGAATACGCTCACCCTCTTTACTGATACGCTCGTGCGCTAGGATGCTTGCATCTGCCTCGTCTTGTAGACGCCACTCAAAACCAGCAGGAACACAATCTTGATCGTGCATCGCCGCTTCATTTCGGTACAAGTGGTTCAAATCGCGCATCAGCTTTTGAACGCCTTGATGACGTTCGTATTCCAGCAAGAACCATTGCAACTGATCATCGTGGTTCCACTCCGCCGTTTGGCCGATTTCCGCGCCCATGAAGTTCAGCTTTTTGCCCGGTTGACCATACATATAACCGTAGTATGCACGTAGGTTTGCGGTTTGCTGCCATTCATCGCCCGGCATCTTGTTATGGATAGAGCCTTTTCCGTACACCACCTCGTCGTGAGAGAGAGACAAGACGTAGTTTTCGCTGTGCGCATAAACCAGCGGGAAGGTGATGGTATTGTGGTGGTATTTGCGGTGAACAGGATCTTCTTTGATGTATGAAAGACTGTCGTGCATCCACCCCATATTCCACTTGAAGCCAAAGCCTAAACCACCCATAAAGGTTGGCGCAGACACACCCGGAAACGCCGTTGACTCTTCCGCAATCGTCATCGCATTCGGGAAGTGCTTGTACACTTCTTCGTTCATCCATTTTAAGGTTGCGATTGCGTCGTAGTTTTCGTTGCCACCATCAACGTTCGGGACCCACTGATCGTGGCTACGTGAATAATCGAGATAGAGCATCGACGCAACAGCATCGACACGAATGCCATCAATATGGAATTGTTCAAACCAGTACAGCGCATTCGAGACAAGGAAGCGACGTACATGTTCACGGCCTAAATCGTAAATGTAGGAGTTCCAATCTTGGTGCCAACCGCGACGAGGATCTGGATCATGGAACAGAGGCGTACCATCAAAGTTAGCTAAACCATGATCATCCGATGGGAAATGCGCAGGAACCCAATCCAGCACTACACCGATACCAACTTGGTGACACGCATCCACGAAGAATTTGAAATCATCAGGTGAGCCAAAACGGCTAGTTGGTGCAAACAAGCCAACAGGTTGATAGCCCCATGAACCATAGAATGGATGCTCAGACACAGGCATCAGCTCAACGTGGGTGTAGCCCATATCCACAAGGTATGGCACCAACTGCTCCGCGAGTTCGCGGTAGTTCAGGAAATCACCGTTCTCGTCGCGCTTCCATGATCCAGCATGTAGCTCGTAAAACGATAACGCTTCATCACGCTTTTGTGTCACTGCACGGTTTTGCCATTTCGCATCTTGCCATTGGTAACGCTTGTGATCGTAGGTAATGGATGCGAACGATGGGTATTGCTCAGAGTAGAAACCCCAAGGGTCTTGTTTGTGTGGCAACCCTTCCCCATTTGGCCCTTTGAGCTCAAATTTGTATTGTACCCCCTCTTCCAAACCAGGAATGAATAGGCCCCAGATACCGTAGTCTAAGCGTTGCATTGGATGACGACGGCCATCCCATTGGTTGAAGCAACCCACAAGGCTAACAGCAGATGCATGTGGTGCATAAACAAGGAAACGCACACCAGAGATGTTTTCACCGCCACGTTCTAGCGTGACAAAGTGTGCGCCCATGTAGTGATACATGTCTTTTGGCGTATGCAGATGCTCGTACTCTTGGTAGATATTGTGGTACTGGTACGGGTCATCAATAATTTGTTCAACACCATTCCAATCGACCGCTAAACGGTAGTGGGTCAGGTGTAAATCGCGTTGCTCTTTTAAGATGAAACCGCTGTCGCCATCACGCTCAAGCGCCACGCGAGGTTCACCATTAACAAGCAGTTCAACCTTGTTTGCGCCCGGCATCCAAACTCTCAGCGAAGCTTCGTCGTCAATGAATGGACCCAGCGCCGCAAATGGATCTGAGTAAGCCGCCTCAGCAAGCAGTTCGTATGCGCGTTCGTGTTGTTTCTTTATTTTCTTGGTTTTGGTGGTTTTCAAATCTTTCTCCCTAGAGCCAACATCCTTTTCAAGACCAGAGATCTGAATCAAACATCGGTTTCTCCACAGCCAACGTTGTGAACTCACAAAAAGACTCCGCTTCTCACATTCGTTGCGTAAACGGCGTCAAAATACAAAAATGCCCGCTATTGTCGCGGGCATAATAACGGTACTTCATCCTAACGGATTGTGTTTTAGGAATGAGTGACCTAGACGGAACTTTCGTACCTCTGAGCTAACAAAATTGGTAATCAGCTCGTCCATCTACGCCACTCTAGGCATCTTACTTACTCGCCTGTGCACGAACTTCAGTAAGGCGTTTAGAAATACGATTCACATCTTCACGGCTGAAGATTTCATCTAGGTTCATCGACAATTTACGACGCCAGTTTGGATACTCATCCACCGTACCAGGAATATTGACCGGTTGATCCATTTCTAGCCAGTCTTCAAGCTGCACACTAAGCAGTGCAGAGTCACCCGCGGCTACGTGCAGTTGCAGCGCTTCGCTTAGGTATGAATCCATTGGCACGTACTGAGCATCATGACCAATGCCTTCTGGCAGATAGCCATGCCAGCGAACACTGTCTAGAATGCCTTGTTTGCACTTCAAGCGGTCAGCGAATAGGCCTTCCAACTGCTGCTCATCAGGGTACAGACCAATCTCACGCCCCATCTTCAAGTCATCACAGTGCCAGAAACCGCGTAGTGTTGGCATATCGTGCGTACACAGCGCAGCCATAGACTGCTCAGCGTAGTGCTTCGGAGAAATAAAACCGCCGTCGTCTTTTGATGTTTCGAAGAAGAAGACTTTGTACGAATGCACACCCGCATCACGAAGGATATCAACGATTTCATCAGGTACAGTACCCAAGTCTTCACCGATTACAGAACACTGATGACGGTGAGATTCCAACGCTAGGATTGCTAGCATGTCTTCAACTGGGTAGTACAGGTATGCGCCTTCTGTCGCTCTCTCGCCTTTTGGAATCCACCAAAGGCGAAGCAGGCCAAGTACGTGGTCGATACGCAATGCTCCACAATGCTTCATGTTAGCACGTAGCAATTTGATGTAAGCGTCGTAGCCAGTCGCTTCTAAAACCTGAGGGTTAAGCGGAGGCAGACCCCAGTTTTGGCCTAGTGGACCAAGTACATCTGGTGGCGCACCGATGCTTGCATCCAATACTAGCGCGCCTTCGTCAGCCCATGTTTCGCTGCCTGAATCTGCAACACCAACCGCAAGGTCGCGGTACAAACCCACAGCCATGCCTTTTTCTTCGGCTAGCGCTTGCGCTTCTTTGATTTGATCGTCTGCGATCCATTGCAGGTACATGTACAAGTGAACACGATCTTGGTTGTCCTTAATGTACTTCTGAGTACCGGCTGCGTCGAATGTGCGGTATTTCTCAGGGAATACTGGCCAGCCCCACATGTTTGCATCTTCTGCATGTAAATCAGCATGAAGTGCATCGAATGCAGCTTGGTGTAGCAAGCTGTCGCCGCCTTTTTCAACAAAGTCCAAGAAGGCACGAGCGCGATCAGTGTTCTTGTCTAAATGGCGAGCTTTAAACTCACTGAATAGCAACGGAAGAACGCTCATTTTTAGTTGCGAAACTTCGGTGTAATTCACCCAATGAGAGTCTCGCGCTTTTTGTAAACGTTGTTGGAACTCTGCACTACCGACACGTTGTTGTGCTTCTGCACTTAGCGCGAACTCAGGTACAGAGCTTACGTCGATGTACATGATGTTCAACCAACGACGAGAAGACGGGCTGTATGGGCTTGCCCCTTCTGGATTCGCAGGGAACAGCGAGTGAATAGGGTTCAAGCCAATGAAGTCACCGCCACGAGAGGCAATATCACTCACCAGTTGTTTTAGGTCGCCAAAATCACCGATGCCCCAGTTATGCTGAGTACGCAGTGTGTAAAGCTGGATACTAGGACCCCATAGCTTTTTGTGTTGGTTTAGATCGTCTTGTTTGAAACACGCTTTCGGCGTAATGATCAATGACATCTCGTAAGGTGTTTTACGACGCTTACGACTGATGATCAGTTTGTGATAACCCCAAGCCAAGTTCTTTGGCAATGCAAACACTAGAGGGCCACCCTCAGCACGCTCATCACGAACAATTTGGGACTGAAGATAGCCTTCAAGTACCTCTCCTTGTTCTGTTTCTAAACGCCAGCTGAATTCACTCTCACGAGCACTCGTACCTAGGTTTAGTTCCACTTCGACTGGTTCGCCGTCGCGTAAAACAAGAACAGGGGCTAGTACGTCTTTTTTATGTTTCTTTTCAGCAGAAGCCAGTAGTTTTTCATCACTGCTAGTATCGTAGCCAAGCGAAGCGAGCAAGCGGCGTAGCGTCTCCTCAGACACTTTCGCCTCATCTCCCCAAGCACTGACATAGCTATCAGCCAATCTCGCCATTTCCGCGACTTTCTTTAATGCTGTTTGTTCTTTCATCGCTTTCTCCGAAGGTAATACCAACACCTTCCATGTAGGGTTTTATTGTTATCAATAACTTCTTTTGGAAAATGACCAAAGGTAGCGCTTGGCTACCTTGGTCTTAACTAGGTTCTATTAGCGTTTCACCGCTTCAAGTTTCCAGATATTGTTCACGTAGTCGCGGATTGAGCGGTCTGACGTGAACTTGCCAACAAGGGCGGTATTAAGAATGGCCTTCTTCGCCCAACCAGCTTGATCTTTATATTGTTCGCTCATGTCTTCGTGCGCTTTCACGTAAGATGCAAAGTCCGCAAGACATAAGTACGGGTCACCGCCGTCTAGTAGGCTGTCGTATGTGGCACGCAGTAAGCCCGGTTGGCCTGGTGTGAACTCTTCACCCAATAGCAAGTCCATTGACGCTTTGAGTAAGTGATCCGCATTGTAGTAATCAAATGGGTTGTAACCTTGAGCTTTCAGCGCTTTCACACCTTCAACATCTAGACCGAAGATGTAGATGTTCTCATCGCCTACTTCCTCACGAATCTCAACGTTTGCACCATCCATTGTACCGATAGTTAGCGCACCGTTTAGCGCCATCTTCATGTTACCTGTACCTGATGCTTCTTTACCCGCTAGCGAGATTTGTTGAGAAACGTCAGCCGCAGGGATAATGATTTCAGCCATGCTCACGCGGTAGTCAGGGATGAATACCACTTTCAGCTTGTTACCGATGCGAGGATCGTTGTTCACCTTGTCTGCAATCTTGTTGATTGCGAAGATGATTTCTTTCGCTAGGTGGTAACCCGGTGCTGCTTTTGCTGCGAAGAACACAACGCGTGGCGTACACTCAAAACCTGGTTCATTAAGAATACGATGGTACAGAGACAGTACGTGTAGCAAGTCTAGATGCTGACGTTTGTACTCGTGCAGACGCTTGATTTGAACATCGAAGATTGCATTAGTATCGAGCTCGATACCCATGTTCTCTTTCACCCAAGTTGCTAGGCGTTCTTTGTTCTCTTTCTTCACTGCCATGAATTCTTTTTGGAATGTCGCGTCAGTAGCGTACTTCGCAATACCTTCAAGTTGCTCTAGTTTCGCTGGCCATTCTGGGCCGACTTTCTCAGTGATAAGCTGAGACAGACCTGGGTTACAGAACTTCAACCAGCGACGTGGCGTAATACCGTTCGTTACGTTGTGTAGACGTGTCGGGTACATTTCGTGGAACTCTGGGAATAGGTCTTTCTTAACCAATTCAGAGTGAAGTGCTGCTACACCGTTTACTGCGTAAGAGCCGATTACACATAGGTTTGCCATGCGAACCATGCGGTGGAAACCTTCTTCGATGATAGAAAGCTTCTGTTGCTTCGCGACATCACCCGGCCACATTGCACGTACGTCTTGTAGGAAGCGGTGGTTGATCTCGTAAATGATCTCCATGTGACGTGGTAGCAGGTGCTGGATTAGCGACTCTGGCCATGTCTCTAGTGCTTCTGGAAGTAGCGTGTGGTTGGTGTACGCAAATGTCTTAGAGCTGATTTCCCAAGCCGCTTCCCAAGCTAAACCTTTTTCATCCATCAGGATGCGCATTAGTTCAGGAATCGCAATCGTTGGGTGTGTATCGTTAAGCTGGATAGTCTCTTGCTTAGGTAGATCCGCTAGCGAGTAGCCCGCAGCTTCGTGGCGACGTAGGATGTCACGTACAGACGCTGCTGAGTGGAAGTACTGCTGCATTAGACGCAGTGTTTTACCTTTCTCGTGGTTGTCATTCGGGTAAAGCACTTTAGTGATGTTACCTGCGTCGATCAGTGCGTGCTGAGCTTCGAAGTAATCACCATTGTTAAAGCTTGCTAGTGAAAATGGTGCAATCGCCTGACATTCCCAAAGACGTAGCGGGTAAACCGTGTCTGATTCGTAACCCACAATTGGAAGATCCCAAGGCATTGCTCTTACTGTCATGCCTGGTACCCATTTGCGAACCTCTTTACCGTTCTCGTTAATCACTTCAACGTGACCGTAGAAACCGATCTCTTGCGCAAGTTCTGGACGCGCAATTTCCCAAGGGTAGCCTTCTACACCGCGCCATGCGTCAGGTGCTTCTTGCTGGCGACCATCTTTGAATGACTGTTTAAATAGACCGTATTCGTAATGTAAACCATAGCCGACAGTTGGGAATTCTTGTGCCGCACATGAATCCATGAAACACGCAGCCAGACGACCAAGGCCACCGTTACCCAATGATGGGTCGCGCTCTTCTTCTAGCAGATCAGTTAGGTTGTAACCCAGTTCAGCCATTGCTTCTGTTACTTGTTCATACAGACCCATGCTGATTAGGTTGTTACCCGTCAAACGACCGATAAGGAATTCTAGCGAAAGGTAGTTAACGCTCTTCGCACTTTTAATGCGTGGATCTTCTTCTGTCGCAAGCAAATCTAGAGTAGTAAATTCAGCCAGAGCATGCCCCATTGCTAGGTACCATGCGCGGCTGTCTGCGTTTTCAATCGTATGAGCGTAAGTTACAGATAGGTGTTTCTTTACGCTTTCTTGGAACGACTTCTTGTCAAATTGTTTTTGTTGAGTAGGTTTCATTACGAAATTCTCACGTCTTTTGGTAATTCATCTGCCATACATCGTGCATTTACCTCTGTGAATAAACATCCTCCTAATTCTCATCCTTTGAAGGAGGAGGGCTGAGGGCGTAGAGGGGGTACCATTGCTAGGTTAGTGATCCAAATCTCAACAAAGTGAACTTTGCACCAGTTCTTAGTGATTTTGATCACAATGGAATGTGAGAAAGGTTAAAACCCGTTCATGACGCTTTTTATAGTCCACTCATCTGATGATGTGAAAATTGTAATATCGGTCACATTAACTCGGTCAGCGTAGAAGAACTTTTCGTAATCTATGTGCAACGCGATCTTAACGCTAACGAAACAAACGATATTTAAGTGACGACAATCACAAATAAAGGGCGTAGTTGATGGTAAATCCATCAACCCTTGAGAATTAGGAAGTGGATCAAAGTAACGAACATTTCTGATGTCGTAACATCCCACTCAGCTCACAGGATTGTACGCTTTTTATACAAACTAGAATTAGGCGATGTGAGTTATTTCTAGTTTTCGCTAGCTTTTATATCTAAGTGACCGTATGGAATGGTTTTTCAGACGGACGCAAGCCCCAACAGTAGCGACATTATCCGGCATTCAAACAGTGTTTTTGATGCTGATGACATCATTCAGTAAGACGGCTTTCAAGGGGGCTTTACAAGAATGATCACGTTGCTGTCATTTGGGTATACATAAATAAGGACATAACTACTAATGTGGATTCCATCTAAGCTTACTCGACCAGGACGCCTGCACAATGCCATCGTGCGCCCACGAGTGTTGGACTTACTACAGCAAGCGCCTTACTACAAATTGGTTTTATTCCGATCCCCAGCAGGTTACGGAAAAACGACAATGGCAGCGCAGTGGCTATCCGATAAGCCAAACGTCGGTTGGTACAGCATTGATGACAGCGATAACGACGGCTTTCGCTTTGTAAACTATCTGCTTCAAGCATTAAACAAAGCCACCAACTTCAGTTGCGCTAACGCACAAAAACTGGCGGAAAAACGTCAGATCTCGTCTTTACGCTCCCTATTTAGCGAAGTATTCGCTGAAATGGCTGACTTTCATCAAGAGTGCTACGTGGTACTTGATGACTACCATTTAATCACGAATGATGAAATCCATGAATCCATGCGTTTCTTCTTAAAGCACATGCCAGACAACCTCACCGTTGTGGTAACCAGTCGTGCAGCGCCGCCTCTGGGCACTGCAAACTTACGTGTTCGTGATTTAATGATCGAAATCGGCAACGAGATGTTGGCGTTTGATACCGAAGAAACCACTCGCTTCTTTAACCAGCGTATCGCCGATGGTATTGATGAAGACATGGCGAACAGCCTAAGAACCTATGTTGAAGGTTGGCCATCGGCGATGCAGTTGATCGCATTACAAGCCCAACATCAAAACCGCACATTGGCACAAACTGTAGAGTCGGTATCGCAGTTCAATCACGCGCACTTGTGGGATTACTTGGTCGAAGAAGTGTTTGACTTACTCGATCACGAAACTCGTCACTTTTTAATGCAAGTATCCGTGCTTGACCACTTCAATGATGAGTTAGTGTTTGCCCTTACCCAACGCGAAGACGCACTGGGAATGATTGAATCGCTTAACCGTTACGGCTTATTTATTTACCCGCTCGAAGGGGAACAGAACTGGTTCCGGTTCCATAACTTATTTGGCGAGTTTTTATCTCATGAGCGCCAAGCTCGTATTCCTCAGCAAGAAAAAGATCTCCACCGCAATGCTGCTATCGCTTGGTTACAACAAAAAGCACCACACCAAGCGATTCATCATGCACAAAAATCGAATGATAAGGACTTAGTGGTAGAGATCCTAAACGAATTCGGCTGGAAGATGTTTAACCAAGGCGAACTCAGCACACTGGAAAGCTCAATTAACAAGTTGGACGATGATCTGTTGTTCAGCCACCCAAAACTTACGATGCTCCGAGCATGGTTGGCTCAAAGTCAGCATCGTTATAACCAAGTGGGCCACCTGCTTGAAGAAGCGGAAGAGGAACACAAAAAGCGTAACATTGCGTTAGATATTCATTATCAAGGTCAAGCAAACGCGTTGCTTGCTCAAGTGGCTATCAACAGTAACCAACCAGAAAAAGCTCTCGAATTAGCGGAGTTAGCGCTTAGCCAACTTGATAACACAATTTACCGTAGCCGAATTGTGGCGACTTCGGTTGTTGGTGAAGTTAACCACGTGCTAGGTAAACTAGACCGTGCTTTGCCGATGATGCAACAAACTGAAAAGCTAGCTCGTCAGTATCAGGTATATCACCAAGCGTTATGGGCAATATTGCAGCAAAGCGAGATTTTAATTGCACAAGGTTACGTGCAAGCTGCCTTTGAACTACAAGATTCCGCATTCCGTCTGATTGAAGATCAGCAGCTTCAGCATGTTCCTCTTCATGAATTTTTGCTGCGTATTCGCGCGCAAGTACTTTGGTGCTGGAACCGACTTGATGAAGCGGAAGAATGCGCGTACAAAGGTCTGCAAATTCTCGAAAACCATTCACCAAGCAAGCACTTACATAGCTATTCGATGTTGGCGCGTATTGCGATTGGACGCGGTGAATTAGACAAAGCAGGTAAATTCATTGAGCATATACAGCACTTGATGAAACAGTCGACTTATCACGTAGATTGGACTGCAAACGCTTCACTATCGTTGATTCTATTTTGGCAAGCGCGCGGGAATACCGATGCAATGCAAGAATGGCTCAATACTGCGGTTCGTCCTGAATCGGCATGCAACCACTTTTCTCAATTGCAATGGCGTAACATTGCTCGCGCCCACATTAACTTAGGCCAATATACCGACGCTCGTGCTGCGTTAGATTTTCTCCAAGGTGAAGCTCGTCGCACTAACCTAATCACAGATACTAATCGCAACTTAGTGGTTGAAGCGGTCCTTTCTGCTCGCCAAAAAGATGAGGAGCAAGCCAAGGCTCTGTTAAAAGAAGCATTAGTAATGACGAACCAAACTGGCATGGTCGGAAACTTCCTGATTGATGGTGCAACCATTGGCGGTCTGCTGGAGAAGTTGAGCCTCCGCCATGAACTGGGCGATCTTGAGCGTCACCGTGCTCAACAGTTAATGAAGGACATTTCATCGAATCAACGTAGCCGGTCGATTCACTTTGATGAAGACTTTATTGAAAAGTTGGTGAATCACCCTAATGTGCCAGAGCTAGTACGTACTAGCCCATTAACACAACGCGAATGGCAGGTTCTGGGGCTGATTTATTCAGGCTTTAGTAACGAGCAAATCGCACAAGAGCTGGATGTGGCAGGTACGACAATTAAAACCCACATTCGCAACCTGTACCAAAAGCTTAATATTGCTAATCGTAAAGAAGCCATTGTGACAGCTGAAAATTTGCTACAGTTAATGGGATACTGAACTGCTAGATAAACGGGTTAAAACGTAAAGTAAAACACAAGGGTTGGCGTAACACGTCAGCCCTTTTTTATGACTGACAGTAAGAGAAGTGCAATTTGCAAAGCACGTAAGTAACGTTGTTCATATAAAAAAATAGCCAACCGCAATAATCGCGATTGGCTTATATTTAGTGTGAACAAATTGTATTCACTAACAACGTCAGTTGGCTAGGTGACCCTCGGCTTAAGAAGGGTCGAGCAGTATTATGCATTAATCATGCCAAAATGCAAAGACTTATTTTTGGGCACAAGATCTCATATAAGCTGGATTTATTCACGCGCAAATTATCAAAATGCAATTTGATAATGCAAATTGCAATTGCACAATGCAACCAAGATTGATAATTGATAGTAGAGTTAATCATCTCAAAAATGTAAACCAAGCATTAAAAGCTCGTTACGGCGGCATTGTCTCTTGGCGGGTAATAAAGATAGGCAATAGATTGGATATAAAACCAAGTAGTTACAGCACTATTTCATACTTTTTTCATCGCAATGTTTGTATACTCTCTGCCATCGAAACGACTTAGCATTAGAGCAATGAACTACTTAATTACTTTCTTCAAGGGAATCGCCATGGGTGCAGCAGATGTTGTACCTGGTGTATCTGGCGGCACCATCGCGTTTATCACTGGTATTTACGATACGCTGCTTGAAAGCATTCGACGCATTAACCCCTCACTTTTCTCTATCTGGCGAAAAGAAGGGGTTAAAGCCGCGTTTAATCACATCAACGGATTCTTCCTAATCGCTCTGTTTGCCGGCATTTTCACCAGTATTGCAACGCTAGCAAAGTTGATTACTTGGCTTCTTGACACACACCCGATCCCACTTTGGTCATTTTTCTTTGGTCTAATTTTGGTCTCTGTGTATCACATTATTCGTCAGGTTGAGCAACGCGATCTTGTCCGCTTTGTCATTCTGCTCGTTGGTGTCGGGTTTGCTTATAGTATTACTGTGCTCAAACCTTTACACATGGAACCAACGGCCACTAACACCTTATTCGCTGGAGCTATCGCGATTTGTGCGATGATCTTGCCGGGTATCTCTGGCAGTTTTATTTTGCTGCTGATTGGCATGTATGCTCCTGTATTAGCCGCAGTGAAAGGTTTTCAAGTCGATACATTAGCGCTATTTTTGTCTGGCTGCGTGATCGGTTTACTGTCCTTCTCTCACTTATTGTCGTGGTTACTACGCAAGTTCCGTGATTTCACCCTGATGTTTTTGACTGGATTAATGATTGGTACGTTGCCAAAGATTTGGCCATGGAAAGAAACCATCACTTGGCGCACCAATTCGAAGGGCGAACAAGTGCCATTGCTACAGCACAACCTATCACCATTTGAATTTGAACACGTGACATCACAACCTTCTCAGTTAGTACTTGCTGTCGTAA
Source organism: Vibrio sp. 1457 (assembly GCF_033340195.1). Classification (NCBI taxonomy): domain Bacteria; kingdom Pseudomonadati; phylum Pseudomonadota; class Gammaproteobacteria; order Vibrionales; family Vibrionaceae; genus Vibrio; species Vibrio sp. 1457. The sequence continues at coordinate 44,985 of NZ_JAWOWA010000006.1, read as the reverse complement.
TGATGCTTGCAGCCATTGCTCTGGTTTTGGGTCTAGAGAAATTCGCAGATTCAGATAAATAACTTTGGTATCAAACACATACTGAACCAAATAAAAACGGAGCCAATTGGCTCCGTTTTTATCTATTGGCTAAGGGCAAAAACATCTCAATTGAAAACTCTGCTGTATTTGATGCAATAAAGTCCGTCGCATTACTAAGAAGCTGGTCACCGAGGTATAACGCACAATTTACCGAGGTCACGAGTTGGCGAGCGGCGCATCTGTGCTACGATGCTCGTAATGTTAAGTGATAAATGCTGAACCTTAATGAAACTGTTACAAATCGCCGCTGTTTCAGCCGCATTAGTTGCGGGATTTTATGCCCCGACTCTAATAAAAAGCTTTTCTTCTTCCACTCAAAGCAAGTCAATAGATGAATACTGCTTTCTCTCTACAACCTCTTGCGTCCAAGAAAATGTTACGATGACGCTAAACTCAGAAACTGCTCAACCCTTGGTTCCTACCACTCTAAATGTTGAGTGGCATACAAGCGATGCTAAGCAACTCATCCTAAGTCTTTCAGGAAGAGAAATGGAGATGGGTGAGCCTAAGTTTTTGCTGAAGCAAATCGCTCCTGGCCAATATCAAGGTGACATCATTCTCCCGGTTTGCACGGAGGATGCAATGACTTGGGTTGGTGAACTCAGTGATGGAGAGAATACCGTTTACCCTGCTATAAAAATGCAAAGATAAGGAATCGTTATGAGCCGCAATTGGTCCCTATTTCTCGTAGCTGCTTTCGCACTCGGATTTGGCGTAAAGAGCTATTTAGATAATCAGAAAACGAAGCCAGAGCAAGTGGACAGTTCCACCTCTCAACAAACGGTATTGTTTGGGGAAAATAACCAAGCCGTCAATATCTTCGATGTGAATGACCCTCGCATCCGAGTCGTCTATTTTGGCTTTACTCGCTGCCCAGACGTTTGCCCAACTTCTCTTGCAATGCTGGCAGGAGCACTGAATCAAATTGACGACGCGCAAAAAGCACAACTACGCCCGATGTTCATTTCTTTAGACCCAGAGCGTGATGAGGCCGATGCATCAGCAAAATATGCCCATTACTTCCATCCAATGATTGAAGGCCTATCGGCACCACTTGATGTAACGACACCTTTGGCACACAACTATGGTGTCATTTTCCGCAAGACAGAATTGGAAGGCTCGGAACTAAAGTACACGCTGGATCATAGCTCTTACTTTTACTTCTTGAAGCCGGATGGCACGTTAATCACTAAAGTACCGCATACGCTCTCGCCGGCACCGATTGTTGAAGCCATTTCAAAACTAACGACCGAAGGCTCTTCAAATGACGGTTAAGTCAGTGCTGAAGCAATTTTTCAATTTCCTAACTCATACCAACCCCAATGTCGAACAAGACGTCGATACGATCATTGACGCCATTGGGGGCATAGAAAACCTGCTAGAAACTGGTGCATGTGCGACTCGGCTGCGTCTTACCCTCAGAGCGACGTCCGTCATCGATAAGAACGCACTCAAAAATCATGGCGCGCATGGCGTCGTGATATTGGATGATCGTCATATCCAAATCATATACGGCTTAAAAGCCAACACGTATTCGCAGATTATGGAAGAGCGCATCACAAAACAAAGTTAATATTTTTGCAGTATAGCTACCCTCTTTAAAAAAGGGCAGCTATACTCTTTTGGCTTAATTAACTCACTTATTTATTAACCAACGAAGAGGACACAAGATGATTGTATTGAATAACACTAACTGGGCATCGCAAGGGTAACCCTAACAGCACCCACTCTGTGGCATAACCACAACTCCCCTTCTCTGCCCGGTCTTCACCGGGGTCAACTCTATCCGAATTAGACCCTAATGCGATTTGTATTAAGGCGCTTTGTTGCGTCAGGGATAATTCAATAATGAATCAAACACATACTTTTTGTGACACATTAGTTTCAACTTCAAACCCTCTAAAACAATTGGGTTGGAAACCATTTTTTCAGCAACAACTGACATTAGACGATTACGACAACACTATTTTTGCTCGTGTAATTGCGCATCACCGAAGTGGTTATTTATTGGCAACAGAAACTGGGCAAGTTCATCTTAATGCCCACCATTCTTTACCCAATATGACCGTCGGAGACTGGGTAATCTTAAATGAAGATCAGCAATTTGTTCGCTTACTGGATCGCTTGAGCCTCTTTAGCCGCAAAGCCGCTGGCAGCAAAGTGGCAGAGCAACTCATCGCAGCCAATGTGGATACAGTGTTTATCGTCTGTTCCCTTAACGACGACTTCAATTTAAGTCGTATTGAACGTTATCTTGCCTTGGCTCATGAAGCCGAAGTCGAACCCGTCATCGTGCTTTCCAAAGCCGATTTGTGTGACAATACTGATGAACTAAAAAGCCAAGTACAGAAGCTCGACCCTCTATTAGCTATAGAGACAGTCAACGGCTTAGAAATAGAGAGTGCTTCTAAACTCATGACCTGGTGCAAAGAAGGACAAACCCTCGCTTTTATCGGTTCTTCAGGCGTTGGCAAATCAACTCTTGTTAATGCATTACTCGGGCAACAAGAACAGGCAACTGGGCATATTCGTGAAGACGATAGCAAAGGGCGACATACAACTACATCGCGCTCTATCCATCTATTACCTGATGGCGGCATCTTGATTGATACTCCGGGAATGCGCGAGCTTCAACTAGCAGATTGTGAATCGGGGGTCAGTGAGGCATTTTCTGACATTGAGGCTCTCGCTCAGCGTTGTCGCTTTGGTGATTGCCAGCATCAAACTGAGCCGGGTTGCGCAGTTCAAACTGCGATTGAAAATGGCAAACTGGAAGTTCGTCGTTTCAATAACTATCAAAAACTATTGCGAGAACAAGCCTTTAACGGTGCGACTTTGGCAGAGCAACGAGCTCAAAGTCGACAGTTCGGGAAACTCACTCGAAATGCCATGAGTGATAAGCGCAGGCGCCAACAAAGTTATTAATTTGTTGCGTTTGAGTTGTCAATAAAATCAAAGGAGACGAAAGTCTCCTTTTTAACAACTTTATTAAAAACTATTACTCATAACTAATGATAATTTTCAACATAAAAATCTTATTTAAATAACATTGAGCAAACATTTAATCCAAAAACAAACTAAAACTAGACACAAAATATTACCAAGCTAAGATATGTGATATTCAGCAAGAAAATGGCTGAATTTATAAAAACAGGATAATTGATAATCATGTGTCTTAGTGACCAGAAGCAATGCTCACCCCTTGCAATATAAGGGCATTATCGCCGTGTAATGATGGACTATTGCCCTGCCACTCTGGCATAAAATTGCAGGAATGATGTATGCAACACAACAGCCTCGTTGCCCGATATGCTCGTGGTAACCTCGTCGTCCAGATCCTTGTCGGTATCGTCTTTGGTATTTTGCTCGCGACAATTTCTCCAAGCCATGCCGAAAGCGCGGGATTAATTGGTAGCCTTTTTGTCGGTGCGCTTAAAGCGATCGCGCCAATTCTTGTGTTTATTTTGGTTGCCGCTTCAATTGCAAACCAAAAGAAAAACCAACACACTTACATGCGCCCAATCGTTGTACTGTACCTGATGGGTACATTCTTCGCGGCGCTATCAGCAGTGGTTCTAAGCTTCCTTTTCCCGACCAATTTAACGCTTGTCACCGGCGCTGAAGGTGCAACGCCTCCTCAAGGTATTGCTGAAATTCTACGCACATTGTTGTTTAAACTGGTCGACAACCCAGTAAATGCACTAGTAGAAGCAAACTACATCGGCATTCTTGCTTGGGGTGTGGGTCTGGGTCTTGCACTACACCACGCATCGGCGACAACGAAGGCCGTATTTGAAGATCTAAGCCACAGCGTGTCTCACATTGTGCGCTTTATCATTCGTCTTGCACCATTTGGTATTTTTGGCTTGGTTGCTTCAACGTTTGCGACAACGGGCTTTAGCGCACTAGCAAGCTACGCACACCTTCTGGCGGTTCTTCTTGGCGCAATGATGATCATCGCACTCGTTGTAAACCCAGCGATCGTGTTCGTTAAAACCAAACAAAACCCTTACCCACTTGTATTCCGTTGTCTACGTGAAAGTGGTGTAACTGCGTTCTTCACTCGTTCAAGTGCGGCGAATATTCCAGTAAACATGGCACTATGTGAGAAACTAAAACTGGACGAGGATACATACTCAGTATCTATCCCTCTAGGTGCGACCATCAACATGGCTGGTGCTGCAATCACTATCACAACGCTAACGCTTGCAGCTGTGCACACTATGGGTATCGAAGTTGATCTACTGACTGCGCTACTTCTAAGTATTGTAGCTGCGGTTTCTGCATGCGGCGCATCAGGTGTTGCAGGTGGCTCTCTACTACTTATCCCACTTGCGTGTGGCCTGTTTGGTATCTCAAACGACGTAGCAATGCAGGTTGTAGCGGTTGGCTTCATTATCGGTGTGATTCAAGACTCTGCAGAAACTGCGCTAAACAGCTCAACAGACGTTGTCTTTACGGCAGCAGTTTGTAAATCAGAGCAGCAAAAAGCTCAGTAAGACTGACAGAACAAAGAGAAAGGGGAGCCGATGATGGCTCCCCTTTTTTGTTTAATTGCGCTCAATTACGCGGTGACCAAAGCCACCTCTTCAATTGAGAAATGCTTACTTGGCTCAACAAACTCTTGCTGCGCTGCGATGGTTTGCAGTTCCCATTCGCCTGCATGGTAAGTGGCGCTTAACACCCCGTAACACGCGTCGTGACAATGTTGGAAAGCTTGTTTAGGAGACCAACCTTTCAGCAATCCTGAAGTGAAGATCGCCGAGATAAGGTCGCCCACGCCAACAGGTTGTTTAGCAAACTCAAATTGAGGACGCTTCGCAAGGTAAATGCCTTCTTGCGTAGCCAGTAGCATGTTAAAGCTGCCATTTTCTAGGCAGTAAAGGTGCTTAACTAGCACAACTTTTGGACCTTTCTCTAGCGCACGTTGGCATGCGGTGATCGCATCGTCTAGTGAGTGGATTTCCATCTCAGCAAATTGACTTAGCTCGAATTGGTTCGGAACGATCACGTCCGCCATTGGCATCAAACGCGTTAGAAGATTTTCAGCAATGCCCGGAGCCACAATGCAGCCTTTGTCTGGCGCGCCCATCACAGGGTCGCAAACGTAAAGTGCGTTCGGGTTCGCTTGCTTCACTTTCGTCACGGTATCTTCAACAGCAAGGCACTGCTCTGCGCTACCTTGGTAGCCCGTCAATACCGCTTGGCACTTTTCCAGCACGCCGATGTTACCAAGTCCACGAACTAACTCGCTGATGTCTTCAGCCGCAAACGCTCGCCCAGTCCAGCCTTCTTGATACTGCGTGTGGTTAGAAAATTGAACGGTATGAATCGGCCATACTTCGAAACCCATGCGTTGCATTGGGAAAACGGCACTGCTGTTACCAGCATGACCAAAAGAAACATGAGATTGTATAGAGAGGATACCTTGCATAGTACCTTACCTCTTATTGTAGTTATCGATAGTTCAAAGACAGCGGCAAGCGCCAGTTTTGCGAAACCAGTAGTGTATCCGACAAACCAAGATTCTCTAACTCAATTCTCCTCAATATCTTCAGAGTAAGTTGGCGCGCTGGTTTTCAACACCATCTTCTTAATTTCCATTTTGTCTTTATTCAGTGCGATTTCTAGGGTATCTCCTTCCCTTATCCCGAGCTGAGCCAGGATTGCGCTTGGAATGACTACGGCGGTATCGCCACCGATTTTAACAGGTTGACTTATCATCTTTCGTCCTCCAAATGTCGAAAATGAGTTTTCACGTCATTGGATGTCTAGCCTCAAATGCATTGAGCTGACTTGGATTGGCGTAACATTTTAAAGACAAAAGAAAAGCCTCAATCTTGAGGCTTCTGGATAAGATAGGTTATGGCTGAAGGAAGTTTTGAGTGAAATCGAGCGCATCTTTAGAGAGTTTTTTTTCGTTGGGCGATGTGCTTGCCTGACCTTCTGCTGTTACCGTTGTCATGTTAGGCTGAAAATCTAGTGTTGATGCCTCCTCCCAAGCTTCGGAGGCGTCTTTATTCTCATCATTCAACACCGCATTGAGCTCCTCTTCCGCAGGAAAATACGCTTCGCGTTTGTACACTTTGTTAAGGGCTCGAATAATAGAGTGCTTTCTCACCATTCCTGAGGCCAGCTTTCTTTGCAACGGCTTCGCTATGGACTGCAATCCAACGACAACATCAACACCAATATTGGTTGCCACTTCATCACGTAACGTACGCGCAGGTTGGTAGCCCATATTGGCAGCAAGAAACAGCCAAACGTAAGCAATTGCATTACCCGTTTTACCTTTATCCTTCCACGCTTCGCCAGCATGATACATCGCTTTAGCACTGCCACCTTCCGCGGCCCGTTCCAGCCAGTAGCAACCTTTAACCATGCTTTTTTCTGTACCAATGCCATTTAGGTAACATAAGCCGACTTGGATCTTGCCATCTGCACTGTCTTTTTCCGCCGCTTTCATAAACCAGTAAAGCGCATCTGCACTGCGTCCTGCACTATTGTCTGGTGAAAGCTGCCATTCCCCCATATAAATCATGGCATCAATGCAGCCTTCTTCGGCGGCAGTTTCAATCAGTTGGTTACCTTTTGGGATATTTTTTTCAGTTCCTCGACCAAAGACCAAGGCCTTGCCCGTCGAAAATTTCGCTTCGGTATCCCCTTCCATTCCCGCAATTGCGGTACGCCAGAAGTTTGCCTGCTCTTTTAAAATCACATCTTCGCGCATGCGTTCACTTAAGCGAACAATGCCGTACATCCCCGTCACATTGTCCAGTTTAGCGGCTTTATCATACCAATACAGCGCTTGACGAATGTTGTCCTTTTCGGCTTCTTTCGCTAGAAATAAAATGGTGGGGATATGCCCAGTTTCGGCTTTGAACTCTCGCTCTTTACGCTCTTGCTCTCGCGCTTTATGCATCGCCTTTCGATAAGCGGCTTCGCGAGCTTTCCTCTCTGCCTCGAGTCTCTGTTTCCGCATCGACAACGAGATCATCCACACAAATATCAGGACGAGTGAAAGGCCAGTTGCCGCAATGGCAATGCCCATACTACTCATAAATAGCCTCTTTTGGTTTCAGGGCCCAATTCAACTCCCTTTCAGGGAAATCTTATGATTACGCGCCGACGTAACGCCGACTACCTTCATTATATAACGACCACTTAGCGAAAATCTGAAGCGTGCGAAGACTTAATGGCGGTATTTTATTCAACATCACTGCAACTTATTTTTAAAAGAAAAATATAGCCCTCATTTTTATAGAACTTAATCACGGTTTTGGGGCTGAGACATTCTCATCCCCTATCATCCCCCCTTACTCATCCCATAAAAATTTACATTTTAATGATGTGCAGAATCTCTCACTATGCGCCTGTTTTATTATTTAATTTGTGAACAAAATCGACTGTGACAGAAAATTTGCACCTGTAAAAAACTTAACAGCCTGCTCTCACATTTTGCTGATGATTCAGTGTATTAGCATCTAATTGAACATTTCCTTTTTTGGCATCTGCCTTTCTAGCGTGTGCAAAACCTTCTTGATGATTGAGTCAGCGAAGGCAGCGCGCAGCTCAATATCAATTCAATAACAATGGATTTGTAAACGTGGACAATAAGACATTTAAATTATCAACAATTGCCAAAACCGTACTGCCTTTGATTTCCGTCGCGGTAATCAGCGGTTGTGGTAGTGATAGCACGAACGAAGATACGACGAACCCTGGCTCAGGCTTGTACCCTGCGGGAGAGAACGAAGTCGTCATTTATTACAAACGTGACGTAGCATCAGCTTCAACAGCAAGCGACTACGAAGGTTGGGGCTTGCACCTATGGAACGGTGAGGGCTGTACCAGCACAGATTTAGACGCAATGGGCATTCCGGGAACAGGAACGGATTGGTCTGCGCCACACCCATTCGATGGCATCAACGACACCTACGGTGCTTACTACGTACTGAAAATAAACCCTGACGCCTCTGACCCACACGAATGCATGAACTTCATTCTGCACAAAGGTGATGAGAAAGCATTCGGCAGTGCAAACTCAAAAGTGGAGCTGACGAAAATCGGCGAATCTAAAGGGTTGTTTGGCTTCCACGGCAGCAGTGAGCTTTACTACGAGCCAATCGAAGAACGCCCTGTTGATATTGATGGTCAAAAAGCGCATTGGCTAGATGCCAACACCATCGCGTGGGAAGCGGCGGCCAATGCGGATTCCATGAAGCTGTTCTACAGCCTTAGCAATGACCTCAAAATGGATGAAGATAAGCAAATCTCTGGCGGTACAGCCGTTGAGCTGACAAAAGCTGGTGAGTTGTCTGATGGTCTGAAATCACGCTTCCGTCACCTTGCTAGCCTTCAAGCTGCGGGTATCGATGTCGATGACGCGACCTTGCGTACGATCCTGAAGTCACAAATTGTTATGGTGGCTTACAACGCAAATGGTGACGTCATTTCTGCAACTGAAGTGCAAAAACCGGGCGTTTTGGATGCGGTGTTTGCCGATTCCAAGGCAGGTAACGCGATCGGTCAAGAACTCGGTGCGATTGTGGAAGGCGGTGCCGCAACCTTCAAACTATGGGCACCAACTGCCCAAGATGTTGATCTGATAATCTACGATGAAAACTTAGCAGAAGAAGCGACCGTTGCCATGACGGAAGACCCAGCAACAGGTATCTGGGTTTCTGAGGCACAAAGCAACGTTGTCAACAAATACTATCGCTACCAAGTTAAAGTATACCACCCAACAACTGGCGTCGTTGAAACGCGTTTGGTAACAGACCCATATTCAATGAGCTTGTCTAAGAACTCACGATACTCGCAAGTGGTTGATTTAGATGATCCAAGCTTAATGCCTCAAGATTGGAAAAACTACGCACGCCCAACGGTTAAAAAAGACGAAGACCACGTCCTTTACGAGTCACACATTCGTGATTTCAGCTTTAACGACAGCAAAGGCACACCAAGTCTTGATGGCAAATATCTGGCGCTTACAGAACCTGAGCGTGAGTCTGTATCTCACTTACAAGCTTTAAAAGATGCTGGCCTAACAACGCTACATATCCTGCCTGCGTTTGATATTGCAACCGTGGATGAAGACGCTGACAAGCGAGTCGATATCACCGACACCGTGGGTAAACTTTGTGGCATCAAGCCAGAAGCCTCCATTTGTGAGACCGAAGATGACGGCAAAGTAATTGAAGAGGTATTAAATAGCTACGACCCAACAACGGGCAAAGCACAAGCGTTGATGAACGATCTTCGCATGCTAGACAGCTTCAACTGGGGTTATGACCCTTACCACTACACCGTGCCAGAAGGCAGTTATGCGACCGATCCTAACGGGTCTAAGCGTATTCTTGAGTTCCGCGAAATGGTTCAAGCGACGCATAAAATGGATCTGAAACTGGTCATGGACGTCGTGTACAACCACACAAATGCATCTGGTGTGAACGAAAAATCAGTACTGGATAAGATTGTCCCTGGGTACTACCACCGCCTAAACGTCAACACTGGCGGCGTCGAAAACTCAACCTGTTGTGATAACACCGCAACCGAGAACTTGATGATGGGTAAACTAATGGTTGACTCATTGATGGTATGGGCGGATGACTATAAAGTCGATGGTTTCCGTTTTGACCTTATGGGCCACCAGCCGAAAGATGTGATGGTTTACGCACTTGAAAAAGTCCGTGAAATTGACCCGAATACCTTGTTCTACGGCGAAGGTTGGGACTTTGGTGAAGTCGCGCAAAACGCTCGCTTCGATCAGGCGACACAAGTCAACATGGCGGGGACAGAAATCGGTACTTTCTCTGATCGTCTGCGTGACGCAGTTCGTGGCGGAAGCCCGTTTGATGGCGGTGTAGATTCTGAAGGTAAGCACCCACTTCGCTTTAACCAAGGCTTTGGTAACGCCGCTTACCCTAACGAAGAAACCAAAACTGACGCAGAGTCGGTGAATGGTCGTTTACACAACCAAGATCTGGTTCGTCTAGGTATGGCTGGTAACTTGGCTGACTACATCCTTCTTGATTACAAAGGCGAAACCAAGCTGGGTAAGAACGTTGATTACAATGGTGCGCCTGCAGGCTACACAAAAGTGCCATCAGAGAACATCTCTTACGTGTCTAAGCACGACAACCAAACATTGTGGGATAACAACGCCTACAAGATTGCGACAGGCACTTCATCTGCCGAGCGTGCACGTATGCAGTCTGTGTCCCTATCAACGGTGATGCTTGGTCAAGGCATTCCATTCATCCACATGGGTTCTGAGCTATTGCGCTCTAAATCTATGCAGCGCGACTCGTACGATTCTGGTGACTGGTTCAACCGTGTATTCTTCGACGGAAGCGACAATAACTGGAACGTTGGTCTACCACGTGAAGACAAAGACGGTGCAAACTGGGAGCTGATCAAAACCATCGTTGGTGACAGCACGGCGAAACCAGATTCAACCGACATCGAGCTGACTAAGCAACAATTCCTAGAGCTACTAAAAATCCGTAGCACAAGCGAACTGTTCCGCCTAGATACCGCGCAAGAAGTGATGAACCGTGTTGACTTCCGCAACGTAGGGAAAGACCAAGTGGAAGGCTTGATTGTGATGTCTATCGACGATGGTACCTCAGCGGGTGCCGATTTAGATTCGAACTACGATGCAATCGTGGCCGTTGTGAACTCAACATCAACTGAGAAATCTTTCAAAGTTGCCGGCGTAACTGGTTTCGAGTTACATGAAGTTCAACAAAACTCTGCGGATGACATCGTGAAAGGTGCAAGCTTCACCAATGAAACCTTCACAGTACCAGCACTGACAACAGCGGTATTCGTGCAGCCACAAAACGGCGCACAAGGTGCTGGCCTACCAGTAAACACGGATAACAAAGACGTATCGAGTATTCCTCCTTACGGCGAAACCGTTGTTTACGTGAAAGGCACGATGAACGATTGGTCTGATAGCAGTGATTGGGCGATGACCTTTATTGGCAACGGTATGTACTCTGTAACTGGCGTTCTTGAAGCTGGTGAACACGAGTTCAAATTCGCGGACTCTGGTTGGGCAAATCCAAACATCGGTTGTGATGCTGCGAATATAGCTTCTGGTTCACTAGAATTAGGTTCAGAAGGTAACTGTAAGCTGTCTGTTGCTGAAACAGGTAAGTACAACTTCACTCTGAACGCGCTACATGTTCAAGATGAAAGCGTAGAAAAACCGGTCGTGTCAGTGACCAAGTCAGCAGATGCACCAACATTCGGTGAAACAGCACTTTACTTACGTGGCACTATCACTACATGGGATGCTCCAGCACAAGACTCAACAGCGAAGTTCAGCTATGTTGCAAATGACGTTTATTCGCTAGACATTACCCTAGCGGCGGGCAACTACGAGATGAAAGTTGCGAGCGCAGACTGGGCAGCAGACACCAACTTCGGTGGTGAAGGCAGTGTTGAGCTTGGTAAAGCGCTGACGATGGAAGCCGGTGGCGGTAGCGCAAACCTAAAAATTGCGATTGCAGAAGCAGGAAACTACAACTTCCACTTCAATGCGGCTGACAAGTCGGCGCCAATCGTGACGGTAACGAAAAACTAGTTTCATTTAAAAACATCCGTAATGAAAAAGGGGAAGCATCACGCTTCCCCTTTGTTTTGTTGGCGTCACTAAATGGTGGATACCAAAATCAAAAAGGTGTTAGTTTCCCCAAATCTGTTCAACAAACTCAGGATGATCAATGAATGGATTACGATTGCCCTGAAAATCAAACACTTGTTGATTGCGGTTTCGTTCTTTTTCACTAACGGGATCATTTTTGTGCCAACGTTTCAGCATGTTTAACATCCAAGGTTCAAAAACCGTTGAACTTGAACCATCAAGGACAGCATCCGCATTGCTTGAATTGCCTTCCCAGTTACCTACAACATTTTCATAGCGGGTTGCCATGTAGAAATAAGCACGGGCGAAGTCGCCCTTAAACTCATCAATCGGCTCAAACACCGTACCGGAGTAGCCCAGACTAGTGCTTGCTTGTCCAAGTTTAGAGCCATTACTAGACACGTAGGTCGCGGTGCCCACTTCACCAAATGGCCAATTACTGCGCTTCGCGTTTACATAACCATCAGTTGCAAACAAGTGATGACCGTCTGAGTTCATCGGCTCAACCTTACCGCCAAACCAGCTTTTCGGAAAAGAGTGCTCACGGTTGTAGCAATCCCCTTCCGTTTTGTATTGGCCACATTGGTCTGTGACTTTGGTAAAGCTTACTGTATCGCTAGCAGATGGCTTTTCAGAGTACATATCGAGAATAGAGCCATCATTTTCATAATAACGATCAATATCGGCATCTTTTACCAAGGTCCAGACCGCAGAATAGCCTCGGCTGGAGTGATTACTGATAATGTTAAACAACGCTGTTTTTAGAGCGTATCCCGTCTTACCAGATGCCGCTTGATAGTAACCATCAACCACTGGTGGGGTCGTCGTTGTGTCACCTAAGTTAAAATCGGTGGTTTCACTTTTCGAGAATTCAGCGCCAGAAGCAAGAGTCTTATCTCCCACCTTCAACGCGTAAGACCCCGAACCATTGCCACAGCAAATGCCGTCGCCATAGCTGTCTTGAATCGTAAATTGGTAGTTACCATCGGCCAAACACATGGTCTTTTCAACAGAGGTTGACGACTCATACCCCTGACCAGAGAAAAGCACTTGCGCTTGGCTATTTTTCAACTCCCAGCTAGTTTCTGAGCCATAGTTGTCCGTCGTGAGTGTAAGAACCACCTCATGATCACTACAACTTTCTACAGGAGGTTGTGTACTCGTCTCAGTCGGTTGAAAATTATCGACGTAGACAACTTCTGAGCCATCAAAACTGGCTTCATCGTAAAAACGCAAACCGACGTTGATGGTCTTGTTCGAGCTCGCTGTGTAGTTGTGCGCGAGCTCTTGCCACTGGTTTATCTGTTGTGGGTTCGAGTAATTGTGATAACCATCAACCACCAGACGTGCTTTTACATTTCCTTCGGTATGATAAACCGAGACAGAAAACGGATAGGTTTTCCCTTGCTCCACATTAATGGTTTGCAAAAAGTCGGTGTTGCTTTGGGTACCTGTATTCACGACGACCTGGGCAGCCAGACCACCCGATTTGATTTGCTCGCTGCTTGGCGACACTGTAATGCCCGCGTCAATCTCTGACCACTGCGTAGGTACATTGCCATTCCACTGCTCAAAGTCACCGTTGATAATTTGGCTATATGCAAACGGAGAGCTAACAGCAGCAAGGAGACAGAGGGAGTTCGTTATGGATTTCATTATACTTTTCCATTAGTTATATAAATCCCAAACACGATAAACATATTAGTGGGGCATAAGTAATCCTTCAGTCACATTTTTACGTTGCACAAGTGTTAATTTACTTTTTAATGTGCAGCTTATCTCACAAATATCCATCTGCTGAAAACAAACGCCAATACAAAAAGCGAAGCAACTTGTTGGCTACATCGTCGCAAAACCATTAAGGGAAAAGTAAAACAGACAGAAAAAAGCCAAGTGTGCGCCTATGGGGGTCAGCAACAACACTTGGCTTGTTTATAAGAAAGCTTGTGGTCAGCTCAACTGGTGAGCATCAATTCTGAATAATTCCTTAAGGTTTTACCGCAAAGAATCGTCCTTGTAGTGGCGACATCAGAATCTGATATTGACCATTACTCGGAGTAATTTTTTCATTCGTGAGCAAATCCACCAACTCACCAGTACCAACACTCTCCTGAGTAAGAGTGACGCTTCTAGCGCTCTCTAAGGTATTTAGCGCAAACAAGACTTTGTCCGAACCAGATTGTTTCAAGTCCACATAACTGCCGTTACTCGCAACTAAATTCGTGCGTGACCCTTGATAAAGTGCAGGATGCGCATCGCGCATTGTCATCAGCGATGTCACATAAGATTTGAGATCGGCTTGGTTTGCATCAAGCGTCGCCGTCACGCCTTCAATTTTCGCACTACTGCGCGCAACGTGATCATCGCACAAACCTTGAATGGCGCAGGTGCTGTTGTCTTCTTTTGCGGCAAAACCATCCACTTGATCCCCGATTTCATCACCGTAGTACAACGTGATTGGCCCGGTGTACGCCGCTTGGAAAGCAAACGCGGCTTTATGGCGTAACCAATATTCTGCATCATTCACATCCGCCAAGTTTCCGCGCTGTAACAAGTCACCAAAGCGCACTAAATCATGGTTGCCGATCATCAAATTCGGCTGCGCATGTGTTGGATATTGGTTGTGTGTGCTGTAGCCGTTGTCTAACCAATCCGCACCGCGACCACCCACGCCGCTCTCATTCACGGCCAAAGTTTCAACGATGCGATATCGCATAGGGAAGTCAAACGCAGAGCACAATGCTGGATCGCTGTTCGATCCATACGCCTCATTCGCGATTTCAGACTCCCCTTTCCAAATCTCTGCCACCATATAGCCCAACGGATTCACTTGTTCGCCTTTGCTATTGGTGTACGTCACACTTTGTGAGGCTTCATCGACGGCTTTACGAAGTTGTGTCCAAGCGTCTGTCGGAACTTGATAGGCTTGATCTAAACGCCAGCCGTCAATCTTCAGTTCTTTGATCCAATACGTTGCCACTTCTTTGTAGAAATCGAGACTGGCCGGGTAATCAACGGGATTGCTCGATCCCGATGGCAACAAACCGGAAGGAGATGGTTTGATCAAACCATCTTTGTGATGACCAAATACACCATCAAAAAACACGTATAAGCCGCGTTTGTGTGCTTCCTCGACCAAGGTTCTCGCCGTTTCTAAATCACCAAAACGTGGATCAATGGTGAAGTAATCCGTTGCAAAGTAGCCCGTGGCATCCAGACGATCGGCCCAGTGCTCTTGGCCCGCTATCGCTTCCGATTCAAAAACTGGCGTCAACCAAATCGCGTTCATCCCTAAATCTTGGATGTAATCGAGTGAATCAATCACTCCTTGCAAATCGCCGTTATGATGGCTGGTGCCATAACCTGTACCGTGACCAATGCTCGCATCACCATCCACAAAACTCTCTACCATGATTTGATAAGTACGAAGTTGGTTACTTTGCGCCATGACATTGGCTTGGCAAGCATAACTGGTATCCGGTAGCGGAGTGCTGCTATTAGTGTCGCCACCACCAGAAGAATTACACGCAGATAAAGCACCAATCACACTTAACGCAAGCAACGATCGAGGCAGGCGATGGTTACGTAGGATATTACGCATTTTATTCTCCCTAACTTACTCAAATAAACTACGGAAATTTGAGTAATAAAATTAACCCCGACATGTGTTTCATGCAGGGGTTAATAAATAAAAATAGATTTTAAATAACTGAATGGAATATTATTGGCACTTATTTACCATGACATGAACAGGTTTGCCTTTTCCTTCAAACTGAAGACTCCATACATATTTACCATCTTCTTTAATATCAACCGAAGTGTCCGTACCGTAACCACCAAATGTTAATGGTGTTAATTCACCAACGTTCATTCTATTACCTTTTGCGGTAAATTGTGGGAACCACAACTCGGTCGCGTACTGCATTTTGTAGGAGCCTACTTTTTCTTGAACCACGGCTTGGTAGAAATTATTCCCTTTGTAGGTGTATTGACGCTGAGGCACGTGTTTCCAATCGGAATCCGCAAAAGTACCCACCACAAATAGTGGTTTAGAAATAGGTCCTTTCGCTGTGCTATCTGGGTTGTCACACGCTTTCATGAAAGCAACCACTTCGTTTTGAGACATATTAACAACAGGCTCTGCGGCCGCTTCTGGTTCTGCAGTCGATTGACAACCCACTAAGGCAACAAGTAGAGCAGCAGCAAGAGAGGTCTTCATCATGTTCATTTCACGTAATTCCTTTTTAGTATATCCAAAGCAAAATAAACTCAACGGTTAAAAGAAATATTAATCGTTATTAAAATGGAAATATCAAACGCCAAATAAATATCGTCAGATTGTGAATTTAAATCACTTCGAGAAGTTTGTTTATTTCCTAAGTACAAAAAATAAATTAGGAACTGCCATTAATTATTGATCCAACCTATATAAAAAACAAAGTAATAAAAATAATTATGTGAATAAGGTAACTCTATGTAGGGGTATTTTTATTAGTTTATTTTCTATGAAAAAGGTCAGCATTTCGCTGACCTTTTTTATCTGATTATTTTCTATTTACGGCTTTCACAAACACTTGTTGTGCACCTTCAATACCTAGCTCTTTTGCTTCATCAAGCAAAGTGAGCGCTTTCGGAATATCATTCGCTGCGACTGCCGCTTCAATTGAGCTGTAGTAGTAGCTAGTAAGGTCCGTACCTTGGGGAATGTTGTCGTTTTTCGCAACAATCTTAGTATTCACAATATCATTCGCGGATACCGAAAAGCGGAACTGACCGAGTGGGCTATGTTTCGCTAGAGGGTCTGCAATATCTGGCGGCTGAGTGTGACGCGCCATGGCGAAGGCTTTTGCAGGGTGTAAAACTTGTGTACTTCCTTTTAGATCGGCGGAAGTCGTGTAAACCAACACATGCAGATCGTTACCTGTCATGTCTGGAATCACATTGAGATCAAGTACGAATTTATCGTTGTCCAACAGTTTTGCTGGTTCGTACTTAAACTTTGAAAAATCTGCTTGGTAAATGGTTTCTCCTGCCGAGTTCATCACTGCGACATTAGGAGCATAAAATTGAAGTTCTTTACTTACGAATGTCTCTAATTTGATATCGAGACTGCCACGGTTACCTGGAAGAGCAAACGCTGCAATAGCGCCAGCACTGTTACCATCCAACAACATTTGGCTTTTATCAGTCAAAGCGAACTCAGTAACCACAGGCACGTTAAGCGGTACCCATTGAATATCACCCGATTGCGTGATCACTTGTTGCTGACCTTTTGGACTCATCTCTACTTGTTCTACAGACGCACAACCAGTAGCCAACATGCCCAGCAGTACGGGAGCAAGCCATTTTTTCATTACTGTCTACCTCGACTCTTTATTGTTTTTTAAATAAATACAGCCAGATAAGTTCTGGCTGTATCATTCTAGGACAATTTAGGACTTAGTGGTTAGATGATTACCACCAAGCTTCAGCTTGTACACCGAATTGGAACGTATCGTCTGAACGACCGTTGTCAAATGTGTTTGAGTTGTCTTCTTTGTCAGCCGTTAGGTAAGAAGCGTAAACACGGATTTCAGGACGAGCCCAGAAGCTAGAGCCAGCAGACCATGCTTGAGCAACAGTTAGCTTACCGTATTTGTTTTCTTCGCCGTCGTTATCGTCGATAGCGTAACCAGCTTCGAAAATAGTTTTGTGGTTGTCATCCCATTTGTACATTGGACGAACAACAACAGACATTGTTTCCCACTTGTCTTGGCCAGCCCACATGTCTTCACCAACACCGTACACTAGCTGGTGACCCATTTCCCAGCTGTCGCCCATGCCGATTACACCCCAGTTGATTAGGCGGTAACCAGATGCACCGTTGTCAGCTTCTGCGCCGTACCAGCTACCGTCGCCGTAGAATGCCATTGTTTTTGAGTAACCTTCAGTACCGTACTGAAGCACTGTTTTGTTGAAACCAGCGTCTAGACCTTGAGTCAATTCTGCTGTGAACATTACGCCGTTTTTCGCATCTTTAGTGCCGTTTGGCGCAGCGTCAGTTTCGTTAAGAATTGCGTAGTTCAAGCCCATTTCTAGAGAGCCGTTGTCCCATAGAGGAAGACCTGCGTAACGTACGTCTAGAGTGTTTACGTTTGTTGCGCCGCCATCGTTGCCTGGGTCTGCGATATCGCCGCGGTCGTTACGAACCCAAGCGAAAGAAACTTTACCAGGACCAGCTTCGATACCTTCAACACCAGCGCCCGCGCCAGAGATGTTCCAGTAGTAGAAGTCAGAGATATGAATGTCGTGACGTTGGTAGTAGCGTTTACCTGCCCAAAGCGTTGCTTCAGGAGCAAAGTTTAGTAGGCCTTTAGCTTGAACGTTGAACTGACGTAGTGCGAATTGTGCATCGTCTACACATTTCACTTCGCCGTTATCCAAACCACAGTTAGCAGAAGTGCTTTCCCAGTCGTTTGAACCGTTAGAAGTCATTGCAACCATAGAGTCTACGTAGAACGTTTTGCCGTTGTTGTTGTAAACTTCTTTACCTAGTTGAATCTCGCCGTAGATATCGCTTTCATTACCTAGACGACCGATCTTGTTCTTTTCGAATGTTAATTGTTGACCACCGTCAGCGTTCACGCCAACGCCAGCACGCATGTAACCGTGGAAATCCACTGCGAATGCAGAACCAGCAGCTAAAGTTGCAGCTACAGCAGCAGCAATTGCACTTACTTTTTTCATTCTTAACTCCATTAAGGGTATTTATAATTCTGTCTTCCCTGCTCACTCTTTTAGGTGAATATAGGCAGTAAAAACACACCTAAAGAAAGAGAGGTAAGATGGGAACGAATCCCCGTTTGTTTCAACAGTTGTGAGATTACCCGAGGCGTACAAGGATGACTTCCTCCGCCCTAAACTAATTTAAGGGGGATGAGAAGGGAGTAGAAAATTTACCGAATGGTGTTTTTTCGAGTCAGATCACCAATCTAGGGAGGAATTAGTAAGTTTGTTCGGTTTTGAGCCGCTACAAAGTGATAGCCATTTCATATTTTTGACTCTAAGCCGTCACATAAAGTAATTAAATTACACGAATATTTTTATATTTAGGGTGGTTGACCTTAGTAAGACAAAGTTTTTAACTTATAGTTTCCTAAAGGTAGCAATAAATATTAAATAAAGTATCTCCGATGACACGACTTCTCTCTCGCCCCTACCCCCTGGGCGCAACATTGAATAAAGAAGGCTGTAACTTCTCTATTCATGCTCCGGGCGTAAAAGACATTCAACTGGCATTGTTTGCAAACGATGGCAGCTACGAGCTTCACGGTTTACCGAATGAATACGCTGGCATACGTCATACTTTTATTCCAGATATTAAGCCGGGGCAAAAATACGGTTACCTTGTCTCCCACAAGGACGAGCCACTGTTAATTTCTGATCCGTACGCAAAATCAATAGATAAAGCCCTCCACTATCACCCTCCCTACTCTCCAGCCAAAAGTTTCGATATGCCGAAGTGCGTCGTTATCGAAGATGATTTTGACTGGCAAAACACGGATCACCCGCGTATACCCAGAGAAGAGATGGTATTGTTTGAGACGCACGTCAAAGGGCTTACCCAACGCCACCCAGAGGTTGAGGACAAGCTGAAGGGGCGCTATTTAGGTCTTGCATCACCTGAAATGCTGGCCTTTTACAAACAGCAAAACATCAACACGCTGCAATTGCTACCTGTCGCAGCATGCATGCATGAGCCTCATCTACTAGAGATGGAAAAGGTCAATTATTGGGGATACAACCCTTATCTCTTTATGGTGCCCGATCCGCGCTACGCAGAACAAGACGCCGTTACGGAATTAAAAACAACAATTCGCGAATTGCATAAAAACGGCATTGAGGTGATTCTCGACGTGGTTTACAACCACACTGCTGAAGGTGGTGAAGGGCCTACAATCTTCAACCTGAAGGCCCTCGATTCCCGTTTTTACATCAAACATGGCAACCACTTCGCCAATTACACCGGCTGCGGAAATACAGTGGATCTCACCTACCAACCAGCCTTAAACCTTGTGATGGATACATTGCGCTACTGGGTTAGCGAATTTAAAGTCGATGGCTTCCGTTTTGACTTGGCTGCAACGTTAGGTCGACAGGGCGATGATTACAACCCAGAAGCAGCTTTCTTTAAAGCCGTTGCGCAAGACCCAATTTTGCGTGAAACCAAATTGATTGCCGAGCCTTGGGATATTGGTCCAAATGGCTACCAAGTGGGTAACTTTCCATTTGGTTGGAACGAATGTAATGACAAACTGCGTGATATTTCCCGCAGTTTTTGGCGCGGTGATCAAGGCTATTTAAAAGAGTTTGCCACTCGATTAATGGGCTCTCGTGACATTTATAGTGCAGCGAACTGGCCATACAAACTCACCGTAAATTACATCACGTATCACGATGGCTTCACACTGCAAGATTTAGTGTCTTACAAGCACAAACATAACGAAGCCAATGGCGAAGAAAATCGCGACGGTCACGGTGACAATCGTTCAGAAAACTACGGTGTTGAAGGCGAGACGGAAAATCTGATGATTATCGCCACGCGTGAAAAGCAAAAACGCAACCTTATTGCTAGCTTGCTGTTTGCCTTCGGTATCCCACACATTCTCACTGCTGATGTTCTGTCTCACACCCAAGGCGGTAACAATAATGCCTATTGCCAAGATAACGAAACCAGTTGGCTGAACTGGGAAGAGACAGAACGTAAGCAACATTTCAAAGCATGGATGTCACAAATGGTCGCCAACCGAAATCAATACATGGTGCCATTTATCCGAGCTTTCAGTGGCGAGAATCGCAATAACAACCGTATTTTCTGGCGCCGTACAGACGGTCGCTTAATGGAGCACGATGATTGGAACCGTTTAAGCTCTGTCGCACTTCACCTTGGTATCGGTAAAGAAGGGCAAGAGCTGGTCTACCTCATCAACCAAACTAACGCCACAGCTCGCTTTAAGCTCCCCAATGAGCGAAAGCAAGAATGGGTGACGATCTGTGATACAAACGTACGTAATCTCAACCCAGGACATGCTGAAGGCGAAGTCTTGCTGTCACCCACCTCGATGGTGATTTTGCACTATCAACCAAACCAAAGCACACCAAAAGGTGAGCAAACGCATAGCTAAGTTATAAACGCTCCAAAAAAGGAAAGCCGATGCATCTCAGTGCTTCGGCTTTTTTGTTGGTTAGATGTGCCTAACTCATTATTCGCAAGGCGGCGCTAGGTGAATCAAAGCTAACCCACCCTGTGACGTCTCGCGGTATTTCTTGTTCATGTCCTTGCCCGTTTGGTACATGGTTTCAATCACCTTATCCAACGAGATCAAACATTTACTATTACGCTTTAGTGCCATGCGAGATGCATTGATCGCTTTCATTGCACCCATTGCATTACGCTCAATACACGGTACTTGCACTAAGCCACCAATTGGGTCACAAGTCATGCCTAGTGAGTGCTCCATGGCGATCTCGGCCGCAATACAAATTTGCTCATTACTACCACCACGCAGCGCGGTCAAGCCAGCTGCCGCCATAGAAGAAGAAACACCGACTTCGCCCTGACAACCTACTTCGGCACCCGAAATAGACGCATTAGTTTTGTACAAAATGCCAATCGCACCGGACACAGCAAGGAAGTCTTTAAGCTGTTTAGTATCAAGCTCTTTGATGAAGCGATGGTAGTACATCAATACCGCCGGAATCACACCCGCCGCACCATTAGTTGGCGACGTTACGACTTGTCCACCAGCCGCGTTTTCTTCACTCACAGCAAAAGCAAACAGGTTAATCCAATCCATGGTTTCCATCGGATCGTTTTCGATTGCTTCATTTGCTTCAAGCTTCTTCAGTAAGTTAGGCGCACGGCGGGTCACATTCAAGCCGCCATCCAAGATGCCTTCTGTTTCGAAACCACGCTCCATGCAACGCGTCATCACACGCCAGATCTGTTCTGCACGTTGATTGATGGCTTCCATATCCTGAAACGCTTGTTCGTTTTTCAGAATCATGCCGCCAAGGCTCATGCCATTCTTCTCTGCCTGTGCCAACATTTCGTCTGCACTGGAGAATGGAAGCTCAACTTCTACGGGAGCAGTCGCACTGCCATTTTGCAGTTCATCCGCCGTTGCGATGAAACCACCACCGATAGAGTAGTAAGTTTCAAACCCAACCTGATTGCCGTGCGCATCTAACGCAGTAATCGTCATTCCATTCTCATGCAGAGGAAGGTTCTCTTCATGGAACAACATGTCCGTTTTGTAGTTGAATTCGATTTCATGACGGCCATCGACAGACATCATGCCCTCTTCAATCGCCTTGCGCATCGCTTTGTTCGCAGAAGCGATTTTGATGGTATCTGGTTTGTTACCCAACAGACCCAAAATGGTCGCACGGTCTGTATGGTGACCAATCCCCGTTAACGAAAGTGAACCGTATAAATCAACTTGAATACGAACCACTTTTGCCAAGTTAGATTCAATCAAACGAGTGAAGTGGTAACCCGCGATCATTGGACCATTGGTGTGAGAGCTAGAAGGACCCACACCAATCTTGTAAATATCAAAGATGGACAGCATAAACTTACCTATTACGACAATGCAGCATAAAGCCAATCAGGGAGAACCATACAAGCAGCGATGGTCGCCACGGCGAACACCAACAGCCCGTAATGGCTTGCGGTTGGCTTTGCAAAAAGATGTTTTTGATTATTGATAAAAATTTGTTGCTCGGCAGTCACAGCGCCCCAACGACGGCTCACTAACACACCAAACAAAAGGAAGACAAACGTACCAATTGGCGCGAACCACGGCCAAGCCACGTCGAGATACATGGCAGTAAACACCGCAATCACACTCATGATACTGCCAACGATCACGCCTTTCTCATTGGCTTTTGCCCAGAATAAGCCAAGCACGAATGACCCAAGACGGATACCAACAAAGATGGAAGTCAGGCTAGCGATGGTTTTGAGTACCGATTCATTCGATACCGCCAGAAGAGCTGGCACTACCACCATAGCCGCAGCGAGCAAACTCATCTTTCTTGCGACTTTTTCGTAGTGCTCATCATCGGCACTCTTGCGAACGAAACGCTTGTAGATATCGAACGTTGCGACGGTCGCCATTGAGTTGTAGGTAGAATCCAAGGTCGACATTGCGGCCGCCGCCAATGCGGAAATGATCAAACCAACGACGATTGGGTTAGTGTGGTTGAAGACGAAATCCAAAATCACTTCGTTGCTGTTTTCAACGATTGATCTTGATAGAAAACACTCAAAAGAACACCGAGTACCGCGAAGAATAAGTACACAAAAAATGCACCGTAACCACACAACAGCATCGACTTCTGCGCCGTCTTTTCACATCTCGTCGCTAACGTGCGTTGGATGATCAATTGGTTGGTGCCGTACACACTCAAATGCAAAAAGCTCACGGCAACCACGCCAGCCCAGAGTGTGGTATCTACGCCTAAATCAAAGTCTAAGTTGATGATATTCAGGTGATTACGAGAAAGGTAATCTGCCGCATTAATCTCTGTCATTAGAATGGCAAAGATAGCGATGCTGCCTGCTACCAATACTGCAGATTGCAACATATCGGTCCAGATAACCGTGGAAATTCCGCCCGCATAGGTATAGCAAGCGGTGAAAATACTAATGTAGATAATGGCTTCAGAAATACTGATAGGCAGAACTTGCACTAAGATCAGCGCCACGGCATACAAAATCACACCCGCAGAGATACATTGAACCACAATGAACACAATCGAGTTGATGGTTCTTGCATACACCCCAAAGCGGTGCTCAAGGTATTCATAAATCGAAGTCAAGCCCAGCTTATAGAAGACAGGCACAAAGAAAATGACGGTGAAAAAGATAACGATGGGATAGTTAAGGTGAATACTCATCGCTTCCATGCCAGAGCTATAAACCCAACCAGGCATCCCTACAAACGTCATCGCACTAATGTAAGTCGCAAGTATCGAAACACCCGCCGTAAACCAGCCAAATTGCTTTCCACCCGTAGAAAAGTCGCCACCATTGCTGTAGCGCTTGTTCACTAAATAGCTGATTAATATGGTGATTAACACGTATAACGCAATCACCACAAAACTTGAGTACGTAACCATTTCAGGGTTTCCATAATTCTGGGTGCTAATTATTTGTGCTTGGATATTACTTTAAAAAAGCATATCTAAACGATAATCCCGCCATAACTGTGACTATAATCACCAATATAGACGGTTATATATTCAAAAATGCCAAAAAGACCGATTTAATGAGACTCCCATCACTAAAAATCACAAATTGGGTACGCATTCATTTTAAAATTGATATTGATCACGGATCTAATGACCTTAAAAAAACTATGATTCACCACGACACGAAATCGAAGATGATCCCAATAAGATCGTGTTCTTTAAGTTTGAATAGCAACAAATCCTAAGTGAAATAGAGGTTTATCGGTCATGAATGCCAAAAGACACATGAGCGAAGTTCCTATGATTCAAAGGGTAGCTGCCTATCTAGCGATACTGGTTGGTTACTTTTTCTATTGTTATAACTTTGTAATTATTGACTACGTACGCCCATACATCGTTGAAGCGTATGATGGTATTAGCCTGTCAGACACTGCCCAGTTCTATACATGGCAGTCGGTTGGTGCACTTATCGGTGCATTGAGCTGTGCTTGGTTCGCAACAAAATTTGGTAAGAAATCCACTCTTATTACCATCACAGCCCTAAACGGTGGCGCAACGATCATCAATATGATGTTCACCGACTACACAACATGGGCAGCAATGCGTTTCATCATTGGTTTGTCACTGGGTGGTTACTTCACCGTGGCAGTAAGTTTGATGATCGGCCTATTTACGCCAACGGTACGTGGTAAGTTGACGGCATTCGCGTCTTCTATGTTCTCTGTAGCACTGATGGTAATGGGTGCGTATGCAGCATTTATTGCAAGTATTGATGCACCATGGGAAAGCCTAATGCTTGTCGGTGGTATCCCACCATTGGCAGCGGCTGTTGTCATGATCTTTGTACTACCTAGCGACAGCAAAGTGATCGCTTACGGTGAAGAAGAGCAAGCAAAAGCAGAAGAATCAGATGCACCAGCGAAAAAAGGCTCTTGGGGCGAAATGCTAAGCAAGCCTTACCGTAAGATCACTCTAACGTGTCTATTACTGGCTGGCCT
Source organism: Vibrio sp. 1457 (assembly GCF_033340195.1). NCBI lineage: Bacteria > Pseudomonadati > Pseudomonadota > Gammaproteobacteria > Vibrionales > Vibrionaceae > Vibrio > Vibrio sp. 1457. The sequence continues at coordinate 20,013 of NZ_JAWOWA010000006.1, read as the reverse complement.
TAACTTCTACGGTTTCCAATTCTTTGGTGGCTTCGTAACCACATACCTACGTGATGTACGTATGTTCGACGGTGCAACCATCGGTCTCATCTTCTCTATCTCAGCATTTGGTTCACTGTTTGGTGCGTGGTTCTGGGGTTGGGTAGCTGACAAATTCGGTCGTAAGGTGAACGCATTTGGCTTCATCCTAGCGGGCATCATGGTTTCAATCTTCTTTGTTGCACCTGGCGACATGGTGATTGGCGGCCTAAACATGCTGGCTCTACTTGGTCTGATTTACAACTTCGGTCTGTCTTCTTCTGCGGTATGGGGTGGTTACTTCTCAGAACTGTTCCCAGCACACCTACGTAGCTACGGCGCAGCGCTATTCCACGGCGGTCGTATCCTCGGTATGTGGGCACCAATGGTACTTATCTTCATCCAAGAGCGTACCGACCTACAAACCGCAATGTGGGGTTCACCAATCGTATGGATCCTTGCTGGTCTTCTATGGCTATCACTGCCAGAGACACTAAAAGGCGGCGTGTTCGATAAGAGCAAAAAAGCCGAAGCAGCAAAAGCGTAACTGAATTTCAAAAACTCCGGCTGGCTCCCCGGCCGGATGAAAAAACTTAGTTTCGAGTCCTGTTCCCAAAGCCGACTCGACAGCAAATAAGAGAGTTTATTATGTCTAAATATCAAGAAGCAAAACGCGTTGTACGTGAATACTTCAGCGCAATGGAAAACGCAACTCACGAGAACGTGGCAGAAGTACTAAAAGCACATACTTCAAAAGATTACCTATGGCGTGGTGTTTACCCATTCCGTGAGCAACAAGGCGCTCAAGCAGCGGCTGACGTTTTCTGGGCTCCTTTGATGAAATCAATGACTCGCATGCAGCGTCGTCAAGACATCTTCATCGGTGGTGAGAACGAAGTAACATCAGGTGAAATCTGGGTAATGAGCATGGGTCACTTCATGGGTCTATTCGACGCTGAATACCTAGGCATGCGCCCAACTGGCAAGATCATGAACATCCGCTACGCAGAATTTAACTGTGTTGAAAACGGCAAGATCACTAAGACTGGCCTATTCCTAGACCTTCTAGGCGCGATGGACCAAGCGGGTTGTTACCCACTACCACCATCAACAGGTAAGCACTTCGTATACCCTGGTCCTCGTAACCACGACGGTCTACTGTTCGAAGACGCAGCACCAGAAGAAGGCGTAGCAACACTAGCACTAGTGAACAAGATGGTTGATGACCTATCTGCACTAAACGACAGCGGCGCTATGGGTTGCCCACCAGAAGTTCTTGAGAAGAGCTGGTCTAAAGACATGATCTGGTACGGTCCATGTGGTATCGGTGCGTCTTACACAATCCCTCGTTACCAACAGCAACACCAATTGCCGTTCCGTAACAATCTGAAAGACAAGAAGTTTAACGGCCACGTATGTCGTTTCGCAGAAGGTAACTTCTCTTGTTTCTTTGGCTGGCCAAACCTATCTAACACGCCAATCGGTGGTTTCCTGGGTATGACAGGTGGTGAAGTACGTGCAGACATGCAAGTGGTTGACGTTTACTACCGTGACGGCGACAAGCTATCTGAGAACTGGGTACTGATCGACCTTCCTTACTGGCTAAAACAGCAAGGTCTAGACGTGTTCGAGCGTACTCAACAGATCCTAAACCCTTCTCTATAAGAAGTCCTAGGGGCGGATTGTCAACCCGCCTTTATGTTGCCTGAATCCCCTCTCGGTTCAGGCAACATGCTCCCAACTCCTGCCTCAAGGATGGGGCACAACCTCAAGATAGAACCCTTATTCAAAACGGGCATGAACGCACGGTGGCTTTCTGCGCCCTGAATAACGAGATTGATTATGAAAAAGTCGACCCTTTCTGCAGTGATTTTAGCAGCGCTTACTTCTAGCTCAGCCTTTGCTGCACACACTTTTGTTAATGACGCTGGCGACAGCCTAACCATCGATGGCCGTTTCGATCTTCGCTACCAAGACCGTGGCGGTGATGACAACGGTGAATGGAACAGCGGCAGCTCACGTTTCGGTTTGAAAGGCCAAATGGGCCTAGATAACGGCTGGACTGGTTTCGGTCACGCGGAATGGGGCTACAACTCTGGCGCGAACGGCGACAACATCTACGACCGCTTGCTATACGCAGGTGTTGATCACGAAAAATACGGCAAGATTGCTGCGGGTACCAAGCAGTGGTCTACCTTCTACGACGTAGCATGGTACACCGATTTAGGTCGTGTATTCGGTACTCGTGGCTCAGGTGTTTACAACCTAGCTGACTGGGGTATCGCATCCGGTGCTGGTCGTGCAGAAAACTCAATCACGTACCGTAATTCAATCAATGAAAAAGTGAGCTACGGCTTTACTTACCAAACCACGCGTGAAGATGTTGCTCTAGCAAGCAATGCGACAGCCTCATTGAAAAACGGCATGGGTGCGTCTATCACTTACAAACCGGTTGATGGCGTAACACTTGGTGCGGCTTACCATCAAAATGAAGTTGCTGATTTAGACGCAAGCGTGGTTGGCGTAGAAAACGGCGACAACATGCGCATCATGCTATTGGGCGCAAACTACAGCAACGGTGGCTTCTACGCAGGTGCGACTTTCCACGTTGGCGAAAACTGGGAAGCAGTGAGCCAAGGCGGTACGGACGTAATGTTCGATACCCTAGGTGGCGAAATCTACACTTACTACCACTTCGATAACGGCCTACGCCCAACGTTGAACTACAACTACATGGAAGATCGCGGTGACGAGACACAAGGCTACGAGCGTAACTTGCTGATTCCTGGTCTTGAATACCACTTCCAGAAGAACAAATTCCTAGTTTGGACTGAATACCAGTTCGACCTAGGTAAAGATCAGTACGATGGCAGCAAATTCGAAAACCGTGATGATCAATTCGCGGCAGGTATTCGCTACTACTTCTGATAATACTCATCGCTCACCACCTATACCCAAGTAACCTTAAGGTGGTGAGTGATGAAGTTCTTATCAACACTAAGCAAAGTTATCTTGAAGCCAAGTAGTCATCACTTCACTAACAATTAAAGGCTGCTCAAGCGTAGATAGATGCCCACACTCAGGGATAACATGAAGCGTGACGTTTGGGATGCATCTCTCCATGAGCAGATGATTGTCTAGCGGACAAAGCTTATCTTCTTTACCTGTTATCACCAACGTAGGAACTTGAATGTCCGCCAATAAAGGTCGAGCATCCGGGCGAGTTGCTAACGCTTTAGCATGTGCTTCAAATGCCTCCAAACCTACATTGACCGCCATGCCTTCTATACGCTCAGTTAACGCTTTGTCTTGCAAACGGCTTGGATGAATCAGCACAGGCATCAGAGTGTCAGGCGTAATGCGTTCAAACTCACCATTTAATGCCTGATTAACCAGTGCATCACGCTTTTGTGTCACCTCTGGCTTTTCATCTGCTGCATTGGTATCCATGAGGATCAAGCCTTTGACTCTGTTTGGCGCTTGACGGTACACCTCAAAGGCAAGAATCCCACCCATTGATAAGCCACCCAAGACAAACTCCTGCGGTGCGTCTTGCAACACTTTCTGCGCCAGCTGTTCCATTGACGGCAATGAAGCCAGCGTCGGGCATGTAGGCTCAACCCAACTTGGCAACGCTCGGTTGACTTCCTCAAACAATGTGCCATCACAAAGTAGTCCGGGTAGCCAAACTAACGAGGTGGGTTGTGTCATTTTATTCTCCTGCAAGCGGCTTTGGTTGATCAGACCCAAGAATGCAATACGTCAAACTATTACCACGCAAGTTCGTCAGTGAATAAGACGCACCTTCTGGAACATTCAGCACATCACCGCGCGTTAAAACAACACTCGCTTGTTCGCCTTGATGCGTGAGGACCACTTCAGTATCGCCATCAAAGTTGATAAGCACTTGTTTTTCTTCTCGGCAGTGTTGAGGAATCGAGCCACCTTCAGAAAGCTCATAAGCCATGATGCTCACTTCATCTTCACTCTTTACTTGGAAGTCATAACTCGCCAAAGGATGACCCGTTAAGGCGTATTGTTTCACGTTGCTTCCGCCGAAATCGCCTTTGATTTCACGATAATCTTTTTGCAGAGCGACAAATGGCATCATCTCTTCTGCGGTGTAGGTATCGAAGGTCGCGAGCTCTTCTTCGGTAAGCAGCGGCATCAATTCTGATTCTTGTGGCACCGGGTCGCCATTAATGGTGTCCACGAGTGTGCCATCGGCTTTGAGGTATAAACCATAACCTTGACTGTCTTTAATAACGTTTGGATGCCAAATAACGCCGCCACCTGAATCGTCGCCGCCAAGTACCGAGAACATAAAGCCGTAATCGCGGCCAACCACTTCAAATCCACGGAAGAGATTGGTTGGAATCGAGATGACGTCACCGTGAGACAACACCGCCTCATGCTCTCCATCGTTCCCCCAATAAAAACGGAACTGACCTTTGAACACCAAGAAAAGCTCGGCGGTACGATGAGAGTGCAACGAATTTTTGATGCCCGGCGGTTGGCCTGCGGCACCAATGTTAAAGCCCGCCGTATCGCGAATATGAACATGCTGACGACTGCTTTCTGCCACCCCAGCACCGATAATGCAGAAGTTATCTTTCAGATCACTGCCTGGCGTGCGCGCATCAATAAACGCACTCGTACCCGGAATCAGTTCCATGTAGCGGACCAGATTATTATTCATTTTAGATTGTAGAGTCATTGTAAATCCTTGTTGTCCTTGTTTGGACCTAGCCTTTGAATTGTTAGTTACAAGCCTAAAGTTAGTTACAGACCGAAAGTGTGTTACAGACCTAAAGGTCGCCCACCATCAACCGCGATGGTATTGCCTGTCGAGAAGGTAAGAAGATCTGCCACGGCGTACACGGCTTGAGCGACTTCTTCATCATTGGCTAAACGCTTAAGCGGTGTGGATTGTTCTTGTTGATTACGCCATGCGTCATCCAAGCCTTTGACAAACTCAGTGTCGACAAGCCCTGGAGCAACAGCCAGAACTCGAACCTCGGGAGACAGAGCGCGAGCTAAAGAACGGGTCATGTTCTCCGCGGCAGATTTACTTGCACAGTAAGCAATGTTGCTCCCCATCGCAGTCTGTGCCGCGATAGAAGTAATGTTCACCACACAACCATTGGCTTGCTTAAGCCAAGGCTCAAACGCTCGAACCATGGCAAAAGGCGCACGGACGTTCACTTGGAAAATTTGGTCAAACAGCTGGTCATCTAAACTTTGCAAATCAGAGTGCGCGACGAATTTCGTCATCCCCGCACAGTTGACCAACAAATCCAGCTTGTCGCTTATTTCACTGACTTGATGTTTAAGCTGTTCAATCGCACTAGAATCTGCCACGTTCAATTTGAATGCTAGATGCTCGTTACGTGGCAGAGAGGAAAGCACATCCTCGGCCGCTTTCTGATTACTGTTGTAAGTCAGAATTACGCGATATCCCGATTCAGCTAGCTTGCGACAAATGGCGGCACCCAGTCCGCCACTGCCGCCTGTGACTAAGGCAAGTTTCGACATATTACGCCTCTTCCACTTTGCCTTTGTAACGGCGCACACGAATATCCGCTTGCTCTTTGTGGCCAGCAAAACCTTCGAGTGCACACAAGCGAGAGCAATACTCACCGACTTTGAGGGACGCAGCTTCCGTTACACGCTGGTAAGTACAGGTCTTGATAAATTTACCTACCCAAAGACCACCGGTGTATCGCGCCGCTTTCTTCGTTGGCAGTGTATGGTTGGTACCAATACATTTGTCGCCGTAAGAAACGTTGGTTTCACGACCTAGGAACAAGGCACCGTAGTTGGTCATATTATCTAGGAAGTATTTAGGATCTTCTGTCATCACTTGCACATGTTCAGATGCAATATCGTCTGCCACTTCCACCATTTCTTCGTAGCTATCACACACAATCACTTGTCCGTAATCTGCCCACGCTTTACCCGCGACTTCAGCCGTTGGAAGAATGGTTAACTGACGTTCAATTTCTTTGATGGTTTCTTGCGCAAATGTTTCGCTATTGGTCAACAATACAGCGGGAGAGTTGTAACCATGCTCAGCCTGACCAAGCAAGTCTGCCGCTGCCAATTCCGGGTCACAGCCTTTCTCATCAGCAATGACCAAGGTTTCCGTTGGCCCTGCAAACAAATCGATACCAACGCGACCAAACAACTGACGTTTTGCCTCTGCCACAAATGCGTTACCCGGCCCTACAATCATATCGACTGGCGCAATCGTCTCCGTACCCAATGCCATTGCACCTACCGCCTGAACACCGCCGAAGCAGTAGATTTCATCCGCACCCGCCATTGCCATCGCAGCGACAATCGCGACATTTGGCTGACCATTAAACGGAGGCGCACAAGCAATAACACGTTTTACGCCGGCTACTTTCGCCGTCAATACACTCATGTGAGCGGATGCAACCAATGGGTATTTACCGCCAGGGATGTAACAACCCACGCTGTTTACTGGAATATTTTTATGCCCCAGTACCACACCAGGCATGGTTTCTACTTCGACGTCTTTCATTGAGTCACGTTGAATTTGAGCAAAGTTTCGAACTTGTTGCTGAGCGAACTCGATATCATGACGAGTCGATTCATCAAGCGCATCCACACAGGCTTGGATTTGCTCTTCTGACAGGCGGAATTGCTCCGGCGACCAGTTATCAAACTTTTCAGACAACTCACGTACAGCGCTATCACCTTTCGATTCAATATCAGCAAGAATGCTTTCAACAATCTGACGCACTTTTGCGTCGTTTGATGCTGATGCTTCTTCAGTGATTCCGTTTTTTAAAATACGTGCCATTGGTTTTCTCCTTGAACATTGAGGCTGACGAACGGTTATTTCCATGCTTTTGGATACGAATGCAAAATAAGATTAAACACTTAATTAACATTTGACAAGTTAAGTCAACAAACCACAAAAACCACCCTTAAGCCTTTGTATTAATTAGTTTAAACAAATAAAGGCAAGTAATAAGGACCTTGATTGAGTTTAATTTTTAATCAAAAATGAGTTTTAGATCACATCATTTTTACTCATCATTTACATTTCTCCGTGTTAGTTTTTGCATACCTTTGCAAAGGAGAGAATTATGAGAAATTTTAAGCAACGTCTGACTAAAGAAACGCTATTAGGTACATTTGTTAAAACCCCTCATCCTCACATTATCGAGGTATTGGCACTGGCAGAGTTGCCTTTTGTGGTACTGGATGCAGAGCACGCACCTTTCGGTCGTTCCTCGCTTGATCTGTGCATCATGGCGGCCAGAGCGAATGACCTCGCGTGCGTGGTACGAGTACAAGACAGCGCCCCTTCAACCATTTTGAACGCGCTTGACTGTGGCGCGGCGGGTGTACAAATTCCCCATGTTTGTACTGCTGAGCAAGCGACGCAACTGGCGAAAATCTGCCATTACGGCGAAGGTGGCCGAGGGTATGCTGGTTCCAGTCGAGCAGCGCAATACGCCACTAAGCCCATGGTTGAACACTTAAAAGACAGCCGTGCGAATACGATTGTCATTGCACAAATTGAAGACCCTCAAGGGGTCGAAAATGTTGAAGCGATTGCCAATGTTGAAGGAATTGATGCGCTCTTCATTGGCCAAGTTGATCTCACTGTCGCTTATGGTGCTGATAGCGTTCATGATGAGAAAGTCGCACAAGCAAGTATGCGAGTAATCGAAGCGGCCAGAGCCGCCAATAAACCTGTTGGCATGTTTGTCGCGACGGCTCAACAAGCTCGGGAATGGCGTGAACTCGGCGTTAGCTTCTTTTGTGTTGGCTCTGAACACAAAATGATCATTGATGGCTTCAAGCAAGAGAGAAATGTGATGAATTCTTGAGTTTTCTCTGATATTTACGCCTTATCAATGTAATGCTCTAGACACAGAAATCCCCTAGCCCATACACTCAGCACGTATGAGAAGGTTCAATGGCCTTAAATAAGGAGTATCACCATTAAAGCGAAAGTAACTTCGATCGACGTCGCGAAGATGCTCGGCGTCTCTCAATCGACGGTATCTAGAGCATTCAGCCCGACTGCGAGTATTAGCGAGAAGAAACGCAAAATGGTGATGGATGCCGCAGCTAAGCTCGGATACACACCGAATGCCATCGCCCGAGGTCTGATTTCGAATCGTTCAGGCTTAGTGGCGATTGCGTTAGATAGCGAATCAAACCCAATGTACGACATGCAATCTCGTGCTTTGGCTGTCGAAATTCAAAAGCGAGGCGGACAAGTTGTGCTTTGCCCTATCGACAAGGACGACCTCGATCTCGCCATTTCACGCGCCATTGAATACCAAGTGGACGGACTCGTTATCGCCACCAGCCGTTTAACCTCACGCGCGTTTGCCCAATGCGAAAAGTTTGGCGTTCATTTAAGCTTGATTAACCGCTACGCCGAGGGTATTAATGCCAATAGCTCTGGTATTGATAACCGATTGGCGGGCCAACAAGCAGCCGAGTATTTAACGCAGAAAGGCGCAAAACAGTGTGCTTATATCAGTGGCGATGCTGGCTCCATGACCAGTGAAGAGCGTTGGCTGGGTTTCTCTTCAAAATTGCAAGAACTCGGCTCCCCGTCACCAACCTTTATCCAAGCCAAGTACAGCTTTGAAGCAGGCTTAGAAGCGGCGAAAGCGATCTTGTCGCACACTAGCAAACCCGATGCAATTTTTTGTGCAAACGACATCCTCGCCATGGGTGTGATGGATGGCTTGCGACAAGCCGGAGCAAAGATCCCCCAAGACTTCTCTGTGATGGGTGTAGATAACATTCCGATGTCTGCATGGCCGAGTTATGATTTGACCACCATTGCTCAACCAGTCGACAAAATTGTTAAACGAGCGGTTGAAGACTTGATGAATCGAATCAACGGCAACCTGGATGCAACTGGCGAATACCTTTTCGAGCAAGGCACCTTGATCGAACGTAGTAGCACCATTTAATAAATCCATTTTTATTCATTCTTCATAAACAAAATGCCTTGCTTTCGAGTAAGGCATTTTCTGTGATCGCGATTAAATTTTCACCAATCGTTATTTAATTCCTCATCAATTCATCAATCTTGTTATTGACTTGTTACTTTAATGTTTTATTTTGGATTCGTATGCAAAATGGATATGAATTGCTCAACTAATTTATAAAAACTAAAAAGTTGTGTGACTTGCCGACGAATGCCCATGGCAGGTCATACCAGAAACAAGGAAGAACGATGAAGAAAGCAATCCTTACTTCACTTACCGCACTGGGGCTTGCATTTATCAGTATGAATACGTTTGCAACCAGTGTTATTCGTCTTGCTCATGACAGTCAAGAAACCTCTCCCGTACACAAAGCAATGCTCTATTTCGAACAAGAAGTGGAAGCTCGCTCAAACGGTGAGATAGAAGTTGAAATCTATCCGGCAAGACAACTAGGCGATGTGCGTGAGACGACTGAACTCGTGCAGCAAGGCAACTTACAAATGACGTTTGGTGCGTCAGTTTTACTCTCTCCCTACGTCCCAGAGTTTAACGTGCTCGACGTGTTCTACCTTTTTGATAGCGAAGAGCAAGCACACAAAGCGCTCGACAGTGAGAAGATCGGACAACCATTGTTGAATGCTATGGAATCAAAAGGCTTTCATGGACTTGGCTTTATGGAGGTCGGCTTTCGTAGCGTGACCAACAACAAACAGCCAATTGATAGTATTGAGGACCTGAAAGGGCTAAAGATTCGCTCGGCATCTAACCCCACTCAAATAAGCGCGTGGAAATCTATTGGTACTGCACCAACACCTCTGTCTTGGGGAGAAATTTTCACCTCGTTACAACAAGGCCTGATTAACGCTCAAGAAAGTGCTATCTACTCTATTTATGCCGAACGTTTTTACGAGGCACAAAAGTACCTCTCTTTAACTAACCATATATACACCAACTACGTGTTGTTCATGAACAAATCGTTTTGGGATTCACTGCCGGCCGCACAACAAGCGCTGATCAGTGAAGTAAGCAAAGAAACCATCGCAAAACAGCGTGAGCTCGCCGCTAAGCAAAACCAAGAAGTAATCAAAGAGCTCGAAGCAAAAGGCATGACGGTTAACATCGTCCCAGACGAGGTACGCAGCATCATGAAAGAGAAAATGAATGCGGCCGTGTACCAGGACTTGCGCAGTAAAACGGGTAAAGACTTGTTTGACAACGTGATTGCCGAGATAGAACGCCTATAACTCCCACTCTTTTGCACGATCTGGAAACAGGTCGTGCTTTCCGTTTTGGAGGTGAATATGAAGTGGTTTCGCTTACTAGACAAATACCTAGAACCTACCCTTATCGTTATCGCGATCTCGATGATGACAACTTTACTGTGCTTGCAAATCGCATTACGCCTATTTGACGCAACGATCGCGTGGGCTGAAGAGTTGGCTCGTTATTTATTCGTATGGGCGATGTACCTGAGCATCAGCTACTGTATCCGAGATGATCGACACATCCGTATTCGTGTGTTCATCGATAAACTTCCGGGCAATTGGACGCAATTCAGTTTGATTGTCTCTGATCTTATCTACCTTGCCTTTAGTGCCACTGTCGCCTGGTTTGGATTTAAGGTCATCAACCGAAGCCTGCAACTCGGTCAGATTGCTCCCGCAATGGAAATACCTATTGCTTGCCTGTATGCGTCCGTTTTGGTTTGCGCAATCTTAAGCTGCGTGCGCTTGTTAACCAGCATTTATCAACGTACTAGTGCTCTCTCGAATACCAGCGAACGGATACGCTTTTCACGCCAACGCTATCGCCATCTTAAAGCCAAGTATCGTACTTCTAACCGACTATTGGAGCTTAACGCATGACATCTGCACTTTTATTTGGCAGCTTTGGCCTGCTTCTGCTCATTGGCGTTCCAGTTGGTATTGCTCTGGCGGCAGCCAGTATGGTCGCGATATTAAGCCTGCCCTTTCTTAACATCGAGTTTTTAGTACAAGGCTTGGTGACGGGGCTCGACTCCTTCCCTCTCCTCGCTGTCGTTCTGTTTACCTTGGCAGGTAACCTCATGAGTCAAGGAGGGATCTCAAAACGATTATTACACGTGGCGGAGGTCTTCTTTGGCCACTTTACTGGTGGGCTTGGCATCGTCGCCATTGTGGCGTGTATGTTCTTCGCTTCCATCTCTGGTACAGGGTCTGCCACCGTTGCCGCTATCGGCCTGACGATGATTCCCTCTATGGTGAAGAAAGGCTACGATCGCAGCTTTGCCGGTGCCTTGATAGCCTCTTCCGGCGGAATTGGCGTCATTATTCCACCCTCTGTGGTGATGATCGTCTACGCGATCACTGCTGAAGTTTCAGTCACCAAGATGTTCATGGCGGGCATCATTCCAGGCTTGGTCGTCGGTATGGTATTGATCGGCTACTGTCTAATTGTCTCCAAAATGCGGGGCTACACAGGTAACGAGCACAAAGCGACTTGGGCAGAGCGTCTTGATGCGTTAAAAGAAGCCAGTTGGGCAATGCTACTACCCGTTATCATTCTCGGTGGCATCTATTCCGGTATCTTCACGCCTACCGAATCAGCCGCCATTGGTGTGCTCTATGGCTTGTTCTTTGGCATGTTTGTTTATAAAGAACTCAAACCAGCGCAAGTGGTGAAAATCATTCTAGAATCGTCACTGTTAGTTGGCGCTGTGCTCGTCATTGTGGGTGCGTCCGTGACGTTTGGCCGTATATTAACCCTAGAGCGTCTACCGACCGAGATTGCTCAGTTCATTCTATCGATTACCGAAAACAAACTTCTGATACTGCTTTGCATCAATGTTCTGTTGTTGCTTGTTGGTACCTTCATGGAAACGCTGGCGGCCATTGTTATTCTCACGCCAATTCTGCTACCAATTACGTCAGCACTCGGCATGGACCCCGTTCATTTTGGTATCGTGATGATCGTGAACTTGGCCATTGGCTTTGTTACGCCTCCTCTGGGTGCCAACCTGTTTATGGCAAGTCAGGTAGGCAAAGTACCGATAGAGTCGCTCTCTAAAGCCATTATGGGCTGGATTGGAGCAATGATAGTGGCCTTGATGTTGATTACCTTCATCCCTGCCATCTCTCTATCGCTGCCTGCGCTTTTATCCTGATCGTTGCACTCATAGAGCGCTTATGACTGTTATAGCCACTAGATAAATACCTTTCTAGTGGCTTATTCGTTATCTACTTCCGATTTAATAAAAAAGCCTTTAAGCATTCGTATGCAAAAGGAGAATTTGAAAGATATAAGGATAATTGACACCAAAATAGCTGAATATTAGCGATAAAGTCTATTTGGGTGCCTTGATCTGCATGATTATCAGTTTTGGCTTAATCATTTGTTTCCATTCAAACAGATCAAAATAAATTAAGCGATTAAAAAACAATAAGATATTAGGAAATTCATACAAAAAACTTTGACCTCCTTTCTTATTAACACGTCTCGATAAGAGATAGCTTCCATCTCTCCTGTACTTTTTTAGTTTATTTTCCGCTCAATTGTTAAAAAGCAGATCATCAGCACGCTATTTAAACAATCGAAAAACAATCCGTTGACAAAATGGCAACATGATATATTTTGAATACGTAATCAAAACATAATTATTCAATTACGGAGGTGATTTATGGCCATGGTTGGCTTCGATGAAAAGTGGCGTGATTTTCCCGACTACATTCTTGGTATCACAAAAGAGATTTGGGAAGACCGAGGTTTAAACACCTTAGAACACTACTACTCTCCCGACATTGTTGTGCGTACTCCACTCTCTATCGTTCAAGGAAACGAAGGGGTGATCAGTGCAACAATGGCGACACTGGCCGAGTTTCCCGATCGCACGCTATATGGCGAAGACGTCATTTGGTCAGGCACCCCGGAACAAGGCATGCTTTCTTCTCATCGAATCATCTCTACTGCAACACACAGTGGCAACGGCTTCTATGGGAAAGCTTCGAACCGCAAGCTTCGTTTCCGTATTATCGCAGATTGCCATGCTATCAATAACCAAATCAATGACGAATGGTTGGTTCGCGATCAAGCCGATATCGCGAAACAACTGGGCATGACGTCAGAAGAGTTTGCACGCCAACAAATCGAATTTGAAGGTGGCGTGGAATCAAGCCCATTTCCGTTCACACCTGAAGTCGACATTCCTGGACCTTATTTGGGCGTAGGCAACGACAACGAATATGGTCAGCGCTACGAAGCAATTCTCAGAAGCCTTATGAATGCCGAGTTCTCTATAGTACCGAAAGAGTACGACCGCGCTTGCATCGGCGAATACACTGGCGGTCAAACTGCCCTATCACACTCGGAAGTCGATCATTTTTGGATGGCACTTCGTGCGTCTTTCCCAAATGCTCAATTTACCGTTCACCATCGTATTGGCCGAGATGACGACATGATGTCACCACGCGCTGCAATTCGATGGTCTTTGCACGGTAAGCATGAGGGATACGGGATGTTTGGTAAGCCTTCAGGAAAAGAGGTTTACATCATGGGGATCAGCCACGCTGAGTTTGGCCCTTGGGGTCTTCGTCGCGAATTCACTTTGTTTGACGAGACCGCAATCTGGAAGCAAATCCTGCTTCAGCAAGGCTAACGGCTGACTAAACACTATTTATTAAAATCACAGACAGTAAGGAAGCAATATGTCACTCAACATCATCGAACAGTTCTACCAGAACTACTTCAAAGCCGCAGACATCGAGCAAAAACAGGCCGCTCTGCAAACTTTGAACCCTGACGTAAAATGGTGCGTGGCGCACCCTGTGAACGATCTTAATGGCCCAGATGCAACCCACGAATCTTTCCTCTCACTACTTGTGAATGCTTTGCCTGATGCCGAGCGCCGACCAATGATCGTAATGCACGGCGAATACGAAGGCCGCACTTGGTACAACTCTACCGGCTACTTTATCGGTACATTTGAACAACCACTGTTTGGCATCCCAGCAACAGGGAAAACACTCTACTTGCGTTACACCGAAATGGTGTGTGTGGAGAACGACCAAATCATCGAATCTTACATGATCCCAGACTTCATCGACGCGATGAATCAAGCAGGCTGCAACCCTCTTCGTAAAAGCTTGGGTCACGATGGCTTGGTTCCTTCTCCTGCAACTTCTAACGGTATTCAACAATCTGTTGTGTCTTTGGAAGAAAGTGAAAAGAGCGCCCAGCTGGTTGAAGATATGCTGTCTTGCTTGGGTCGTTTTGATGGCAAAGATCTTTTCTCGATGGATTTAGAAAACTACTGGCACAATGACTTCATGTGGTACGGCCCAGCAGGTATTGGCACGACGCGCGGTGTCAAAGGTTTCCGTAACCACCACCAAGCGCCATTTGTGTTTGCGTTCCCAGATCGAAGTGTCGATATTGAGGTCAATTTTTTGGCCAAAAATGACTACGTATCCACAGGTGGTTGGCCACATATGCATGGTACTCACACTGGTCACAGTGGCTGGCTCGGTCTCGCCCCGACAGGAAAACACATCGAACTTCGCGTTATGGACATTTGGCGACGCGAAGGCGATTTACTGAAGGAAAACTGGGTGGCGATCGACATCGTTCATATCCTGCTGCAACTTGGCTATGACGTGTTTGCACAAATGAAAGAACAGTTAGAAGGACCTAATTATGCATGAGTTTGGCGCACTTAACTGGAGCATCCTTGGTGGATACATAGCCCTAACGCTAGTATTGGGTGCGGTGATTGGTAAGCGAGTCACTTCAGCTAGCCAATTCGCTTTGGGTGATAAGAGCATCCCTTGGTGGGCGATCGGTATTTCTGTCGTTTGTACTTACGTGAGTGCCATGTCGTTCCTTGGCGGGCCAGCTTGGTCTTACAAAGAAGGCCTGTCGGTTATCGCGATTCACCTCAATTATCCGCTGGTGATCTTCTTCATCGTGGCTGTGTTTATGCCGTTTTTCTACAACAGCGGTTTAACCTCCATCTACGAGTATCAAGAACGACGCTTCGGTAAGGCTTCACGACTGACTTTGTCGTTTATCTTCCTTATCAAACAAGCATTGAGCTCGGCAGCCGTACTCTATGCGACAGCAATGATTTTGGAGTTCATTACTGGTATCGACGTGATGTACTGCATCATGATCGTCACTGCAATTGCCCTTATCTACACCGTAATGGGCGGTATAGCGGCTGTCATTTGGACCGATGTTATTCAAGCAGTAATCTTATTTATTGGCGCATTCATCATCATCGAAGCCGTGTGGAATGGCATGCCTGCCCCGATGACGGAGGTCATGGCAGAACTCAAAGCGAAAGGAATGACCGATGCCCTACAGACAAGTTTTGACCTAAGCCAAGTAACGACGGTATGGGCTGGTGTTATCGCAATGACGATGTTCCACACCACCGTGTATGGCGGTAACCAGATGATGGTACAACGATGTATGGCCGCGAAAAACATGGGCGATGCGAAAAAGGCAATGCTGATGATGGGCTACGTGGCCTTCTTTATTTACTTTGTCTTTATCTTGCTTGGCGTCCTGTTCAACGCTTATTACGACGGTAAAGAGTTCGAAAACGGCAACACCATCATTCTTCATTATGCGAGTGAATATGGAATGCCAGGCTTGATGGGCATCATTGCCGCTGCGATTCTGGCGGCAAGTATGTCGAGTCTCGATTCCGCATTTAACTCAATGGCGACCGTTTCTGTGGCTGACTTTTACAAACGCTTCTACAAGCAAAACGAGTCGGAAGAGCATTACTTAAAGGTATCGCGTTTCTTCACGGTGGCGTGGGCGATTTTGGTCATCATTCCAGCGATCATGTTTGCCACCAGCACAGGCTCGGTACTGGAAGTGCTGAGTAAGGCAGGCTCTTACTTTGTCGGTGCGAGCTTCTGTATGTTCGTCCTTGGTTTCTACTCAAAACACATTACGGAAAAAGGCTTGTTAATTGGCGTTGCTGCTAGCTTCTTGGTGATTTGGTATGTAGCCGTTGCGACCGATATTGCGTGGCCTTGGTATTGCGTGATTGGCGTCCTTGTGAATGCCGTTGTCGCTTACATTGCTAGCCTTCTCCTGACGGGTAAACAAGATGAAATGCATCTTTACACAGTGAAAGGCCAGCAAACGGAATATGCTCGTCTAAATAAACCAATCAAGCAAGATGGGTGGTATGTCGTTCCCGGTAAAATCGACGCCCCGTGTTATGGCCTACTTGTTATGTTTGTGTTCTCACTCGTGATGCTATGGGGAATCAACGCGTTTACCGACAACGCTCCTATGCTGATTAACTTTATGCGTGGCTGCTCTATTCTTGTCGCAACCGCTTGCATCGGATACATGGGGTATTCACTCCTCTCCCCGAAACGTAAAGTTGCAGTCAAACAAGCAAATTAATGTTCTTTACGTAGATACTGTACGTCCAACAAACGGACAGTATCTACGCACTAGATCTAGTGCTAGCTCAAAGCAAACTAAATGGGTTAACCCACATTTTGCTTTTTAACACTCCAAAGCCATTATTCTACTTAGGATACCCCGTCAGAACATTTATGAATACGTACCTATTTATGCTAGTCTTATGACCTCAATTACTGGCAACTAAGTTTTATTCATGAAATCAATTAAACACGTAGTCACATCAAAAGATGTGGCAAAGATGGCAGGCGTCTCTCAATCTACTGTATCGCGCGTGTTTGTTCCGGGTAGCTCAGTATCCGAAAAGACCAAGCAAAAAGTCTTTGAAGCGGCTAAAGCCCTTAACTACCGCCCTAACGCCTTTGCACGTAGCCTGACCACAAACGAATCGAAATTGATAGGTTTAGTGTTTCCTGATGCGGATTACCCTATCCATATGAAAACACTGCAATTAATTTCCAGTGAGTTACAGAAAAAAGGTTATTCTGCCGTATTGATTCCATGGCAAGTGGATGAAGAAGAGGGCCACTCAATCCCAAATATCTTCCAGTATCGCGTCGATGGTGTCATTGCCGCTTCCGCAACCTTCAATAAGTCCCTTTATGAAGAATGTGAAGAGTTTAATATCCCAATTGTTCAATACGCACGAGTTGTTGAAGGTACTAGGAGTAGCTACGTTATCAGTGACAACTACGAAGCAGGCCAACAAGCCGCGCAACTTCTGCACAAAAGTGGCGTGAAGAACGCGGTTTATTTGACGGGAGAAGTGCCAACCTTTACGAATGACGAACGCCAAAGCGGCTTCTGCTCTGAATTTGAAGACCTAACCGGCAAGACGCCACGCATCATTGAAGCCAGTTATGACTACGCGAGCTCACTTGATAAAGTCCGTGCCATACTGGCAGACAAAAATCGGCCTGAAGCGGTGTTCTGTGCAACCGATAACCTTGCTATGGCGGTCATGGATATCGCCCGTATAGAATGCGGGTTGAGCATTCCTCAGGACTTACAAGTCATTGGCTTTGATAATATTCCTCAGACAGAATGGTTGAGCTATCAACTAACCACATTCCGCCAGGATTTCCGTCGCCTCGCTCGCGAGTGCGTGAAGATCATTGTTGATCAAATTAATACGAAAAACGGCAGCCTAGTAAAAATGATGGTGCCAGTGAAGTTAATCGAGCGCCAGACAACAAAAGCTTAAATAGCTATAGCCAGCCATTCGGTTGGCTTTTTTATTTGCCTCTGACACCCAAACGGCTCATTTAGTGTTGTAAGCATTAATGAACCCATGTATATTTATGAGCCATCACACTATATGAACCAAAAAAAGAGGCTCATAATCCTTATGACCACGTATCTTTACACTCGTTATTCGCCAAAAAATCGAGCTTACCAAGAGCACCTTAATACTCTAAAAGCTTTTGCGCCCGAAGCTCAGCATTTTGAGGATAAGGTTCGTGGTTGCATGCCTCCAACCGAGAGAGAGGCATTCTTACGACTGCTCGATTCCGTCAGAGCTGGGGATACGATTGTGCTCTGGTGGCTGACCGCATTTGGTCGCGACTTTAGTCAAGCATTGAACACGATAAAAATGCTACTCGATAAAGGGGTAACATTGAAAACCGTATGTGAATCAATAACTTTTGAGCCAGGTTCTGTTCAAACCCAAACACTACTCACAGTGTTATCTGGATATGGGAAAGTGCAGACTGAACATCGCCTGTTTGCCGCAGAGCAAGGGCGACAGGCCATTAAAGAGCAGCCAGAATTATGGAAACAGAAGTTTCGCGGCCGCCCCGCAAACAAAACCAAACACCAACAGATCGCAACGTTACTGCTAGAAGGCTACACATTGCAAAACGTAGCAGAGAAATGCGAAGTCAGTCTATCGACTGTGAAGCGGGTCAAAGCAAAGCTAAATGAAGTGGATGACGAAGGCGGCTTAAGATCACGACGCCAAAAAGGTTGTTTGAATGGAGACCAGTCATGAGTCGCCCAATCAACTTTCATACTATACTACTCGCCTGTCTTATTATTAGCGTTGGCCAGTTGAGCATGGGGCTAGTCATGCCCTCTTTGCCATGGATAGCAAAAGACTTTTCCATCTCCCTCGACCAAGCTCAACTACTTGTGAGTATTTATTTGCTCGGCTTTGGCCCCTCTCAATTTATCTACGGGCCAGTGTCAGATGCTTTAGGACGAAAAAGAGTATTACTTACCGGTTTACTCATCGCGATGTCTGGTCTGCTGATGATTATTTTCTTCAGTGACACATTTACAGGGATGGTGATGGGGCGCTTTTTACAAGGGTTAGGTACAGGATGCTGCGCGGTACTCGCGAGGGCGTCGACTCGAGATAGGTTTAGCGGGGACGAACTCCCAGTGGCAATGTCTTACATCGCCATGGCGGCTTCAATCACGCCACTTATTGCACCTGTGATTGGCGGCTTTATCAACTTCCACTTCGGTTGGAGTATGGTGTTTATTTCTCTATTGGGCTATGTCTCGCTGGCCTGGGTAATCATCGCCTTTAAGTTCACAGAAACCATCACAAAACGTTCTGTCATTCCGTCACCCCGAAAAATGTTACTCCAATACAAGAGCTTACTTACGTCTCGTTACTTTATGAGTTTCGCCAGTATCAGTTGGTTAAACTTCAGCTTAATGATTACGACAGTCTCTGTGATGCCATTTATCATGCAAGATCAAATTGGCATGACCTCCGCTCAATACGCGATGTGGGCGCTCATTCCCGCTTTGGGTATGTTATGTGGTACCACGATTTGTAACCGAGTAAGGCCAATTATTGGCAATAAAAAAATGCTGCTTTGCACCCCATTTCTTCACCTCGCTGCCGCAATATGGTTATTTTTCTGCCCTGTTGAGCCTCTATTTCTGATGCTAGGACAGCTATTAATGATCTTGGGTAATGGTATTGCCCTACCTTGTGCACAAGCGATGGTAATGCAACCTTATAAAAAGCAAGCAGGTGCCGCAGCGGCAATGTCTGGTGGTGGACAAATGGTCGTCTCCTCATTGGTCAGCTTAACTCTGGTACAGCTTGGATTGAGTCAAGCATGGCATCTAGCGATCGTTATCGTAATATTTGCATCGCTTACCTTCACCAACATTCAACGTGGCTTCAGTGCAGAGCAACCTTCAGAACGATAACAAAAAACATACTATTGTCCTTATAGTTACGACAAATCGTATAAACTTAAATTTAGGAAAAGTTGGCGGATACTAACATGATGTTGCATTTAAGAATGGGCGCCTTAACACTCGCCACATTGATATCCGCTGGCACTGATGCGAGCGCCAACGAGAACTGGCAGTTCGAGAGTGACAAGGATGGAATCACAATTTACTCCCGAGAACATAGTGACGGTTTAGTTGAGATCCGTGCCCGGATGTTCACACCCACCAGCTATGGTGCATTTTTAACGCTACTGGAAGACAGTGACAATATCCCGAACTGGATTGACAATGCCAGTCATAGCCGCAATGTAGTTCACTTAAGAGGAGCCGCGTAGCGATTAACAGGGTATCGGGTCTTTGATATTTTTACCGCCCTAGG